>JANNHX010000295.1:0-3264 GCA_031404615.1 Chloroflexota bacterium | reverse complement strand
CTTACCAGACCCTGCTTGAATCACTTCAAAGTTTTGTTCCAACAACTTGCTTACAATAAAATTACGGCTGGCTACATCTGCATCAACAACAAGGATCTTTTTTTCAGGCATGGCTCAAATTCCTGCGCGTAATTTGGTACGTGCTCCGCCATCAGCTCCCGCAGCCCGCCCGTGAGCTCCGCGCCGCGGAGCCGGGCATTGGTGACGAGGTCCTCCTCGAGGATCGTCTGAAGCACCGCCACGCCCGCCGCGCAGGCGACCGGGTTGCCGCCGTAGGTCGTGCCGTGGGCGCTGCGACCCCAGCCGGCCTGGAGCTCCCTGCTGGTCACGATCGCGGACAGGGGCAGGCCGTTGGCGATCGCCTTGGCGAGGCAGACGACGTCCGGGACGATGTCCGCGTGCTCGAACGCCCACATCCGGCCTGTGCGCCCGAAGCCGGACTGCACTTCGTCGGCAATGAGCAGGATCCCGTGCTCGTCGCAGAGCGCGCGGAGCGCCCGCAGGAAGGCCGGTGGGGCCGGGGTGTAGCCGCCCTCGCCCTGGACCGCCTCGATGAGGATCGCGGCGACCTGCGAAGGGTCGATGATGGTCACGAGGAGCGAGCGAAGGACCGCAAGGCTGTCGCGTGTCGCCGCCTCCTCGTCCCCGCCGTGCTGGTATGTCGACGGGTACGGCGCGAAGTACACGCCTGGCAGCAGCGGCTCGTAGCCGGTGCGGTAGTTGATATTCGAGGTCGTGACGCTCGTGGCGCCGATGGTGCGGCCGTGGAAGGCGCCGCGGAACGCGATGATCCCGGGCCGGCCGGTGACGCGGCGGGCGAGCTTGAGCGCGCCGTCGATCGTCTCCGAGCCCGAGTTGAGGAACAGGACCGTGTCCAGCGGGTCCGGGAAGGTGTCCGCGAGCATCCGGGCGAGGGTCACGGTGGACTCGGCGAAGCCGATGGCGTGGACGGGCCCGATGAGCCTGTCGACCTGGGCGTGGATGGCCGCGGTCACGCGCGGGTGCGTGTGCCCGAGCGCGGTGACGGCAATGCCGTTCGCGAAGTCGAGGTACCCGCGGCCCGCCGTGTCGTAGAGACGGTGGCCGATCCCGTGGGACCAGCTGCGGTCCATGTACCTTCCGAGCACCGGCGACATGTTCGGGGCGGCGAGCGCCGCGAGATCGAGGGCGGGGGAGGCGTCGTTCGTGTCCACGGCCCGAGTATAGGCAGGAGGGCCCGGAGCATGCCCCGGTGGGTCGACCGCGCCTGGTGCGCAGCGTGGCCGGCCGAGGCGTGTGGCCGGAGCTCGGCGGTAGCATGGCCCCACGTCCGCCACGCCCCGCCCATCCCGCGGGACCCACCGCCGAGGCCAGCACCCAGTGATCGACTTCACCCTGACCGATGAGAACAGGCTCGTCCGCGAGTCCGCCCGTGCCTTCGTCGAGGTGGAGATCCTGCCCCACATCCGCGACTGGGACACCGGGGCGGAGGTCCACCGCGACATCTTCGACAAGATGGGCGAGCTCGGCTTCCTGGGCGCCGTCATCCCGGAGCAGTACGGCGGCCTCGGCATGGACTACGTCAGCTTCGCGCTGCTATGCGAGGAGCTGGAGCGCGCTGACACGGCGTTCCGCGTCGTCCAGAGCGTCCACGTCGGCCTCAACAGCCTGACGCTCCTCCAGTGGGGGACCGAGGAGCAGAAGCAGCGCTGGCTCGTCCCCCAGGCGAAAGGCGAGAGGCTCGCGACGTTCGCGCTGACGGAACCCGGCGTCGGCACGGACGCGGGGAGCCTCGCCAGCACCGCGCGCCGAGACGGGGACAGCTACGTCCTCAACGGCCACAAGATCTGGATCAGCCTCGCGGACCTCGCGGACCACGTCCTCGTGTTCGCCTCCGTCGACCGTGCGAAGAAGCACAAGGGCATCACCGCCTTCGTGGTGGAGCGGGGGATGCCGGGCCTCACGACAGGTACGCTCCACGGCAAGCTCGGGATCCGGGCCGGCAACACCGGGCTCATCGACTTCGAGAACGTGCGCGTGCCGGTCGAGAACCGGATCGGCGAGGAGGGCGAAGGTTTCCTCATCGCGATGAGCGCCATCGACCAGGGGCGATTCACGGTGGCCGCGGGGGCCGTGGGCCTCGCGCAGGCATGCGTGGACGCGTCGGTCAGGTACGCGCACGAGCGCGAGACATTCGGGCGGGAGATCGGCCAGCACCAGCTCGTCAAGCAGATGATCGCGAACATGGCCAAGGGCACCGAGATCGGGCGGCTCCTCGTGTTCCAGGCGGCCTGGCTCAAGAACCAGGGCCTGCGCAACACCCGCGAGACGAGCCTTGCCAAGTGGCATGCGACGGACCACTCGGTGCAGGCGGCCCTGGACGCGATCCAGATCCACGGCGCCAACGGCTACAGCAACGAATTCCCGGTCGAGCGATACCTGCGCAACTCCAAGGCGGCGGTCATCTACGAGGGGACGAGCCAGCTCCACACCCTCATCCAGGCCGACTACGCCATGGGCTACCGCGAGGATCGTCCGCTCCGCTGCGAGCCGTGGCCGGCCCAGGGGTTCTCCCGCCCCGTCTGAGCGCCGAGGCCTCCGACGATGGATCAGGTCCGGTGCTGGCGGGCACCGCAGATAGGACCGTCGCCGCCCTGGTCGGGGGTGGTGTGCGGTTATGTGCAGTCCGGGCACGGTCTGTAAGGCAAATCGTTAGGGCCAAATTGGCAGCACCGGGTAGTACGATCGGTGGGTCCTGATCCATCCGGCGCTTGGACTGCCGGAGCCGGCCGCGGGGGTGTCTGCCCCCAGCCGACGCAATACCGGGGAGGTATCACATGGTCCGTGGAATCGGCTACGGCCGAGCCGGGCGCGGTGGAGTGCGCACCACGCTCGCATCAATGCTGGCCGTCGTCCTGCTCCTGGCGTTCTTCGCCGGCAGCGTCTCGGCCCACAACGCGGTCGCCTCGTGCGGTGGCTACCTTGACCTCGACTTCCCCAGCAAGACCGCCGACATCATCCGCACGTCGGATGACCCCGACACGCTCGTGTGGAACGACGTGAACGGCGGCGGGAAGTTCGCCGTCACCCCGGGCACCTACAAGGTCATCTGGTCGGACAGATTCACGCAGAGCAACATCGTGGTCGCCGCTTGCCCGACGACCCCGCCGACGGAGCCTCCGACCACCCCGCCGACCACCCCGCCGACCACCCCGCCGACCACCCCGCCGACCACCCCGCCGACGACCCCGCCGACCACCCCGCCGACGACCCCGCCGACCACCC
>JANNHX010000294.1:0-1630 GCA_031404615.1 Chloroflexota bacterium | reverse complement strand
CCCGAGGTGGAGACGACCCTGTACCGGCCGGCAAACCGCGCGTCACCACGCATCTCGCCGAGGTGTGCCTCGACGTCGGCGAGCCGGATCGCGCGGTCCGTGACCAGCTCATCGAAATGCTCCATGAGGGCCGCCTTCGTCAGGATCGGCAGTTCGGCGAGTGGTCGGTCCTGTACACGCCCATGGAAGTCCCGATAGAACGGAGATCGTTGATAAGCGTGGGCGCGGAGGGCACGAAGCCGCGCAGCCTGGTGCGCTTCAAGCTGTCCGCGCGTCCAGCGCTCGCGGGCGCGCAACGTGCGGCGCATGGCGAGTACCCGGGCGATGAGGCCGAAGTCCATGGTCGCTCCTCTCGCGATGCCGTATATCAGCTCCGGCCGCGCACCTTGCACCGGAAGGGCCGACGCCCGCCCGGAGCCGTGATGCGGAGTGGCAACGACCGTTGGTTTCGAGTGCGGCTTGCGTCGACCGTGTTGTCAGGGGACCAACGTGGGGACGCGCCATTGGCACGCGTCGCTCTTGATCCTCGGGAGTCTCGGCCTGTGACCTGAAGACGAGGTGAGCGGAGGATGAGAACGACGAGATCCTGCGCCCATCCTTGTCATGACAGGACTGGTCGTCGTGAAGGGCCGCCTGCGAGGACGCTCGGGCCGGCGGCAGCCAGGACGCTTGCTGGAGCGGGCTGAAGGTGCGGATCCTTGCTTGACCGTGCCGTGGCCGCCGCCGAACGTCTTGGCGACGGCGGCGCCAGTGGACACCACAGACCGGGGCCGCCGCAGGAGTGTCGTCATCGGCGCCGACCGTCGAGTTGGCGAGAGGCTTGCGCAGGGCTTCGTCAAACGCGCGCGTCGGCCCGCTTCGGCAGCGCGCAGACGAGTTGCCACCGCAGTGCCCGCCTTCGCGTCGGATGGCGACCTACATCCGGTGGGCCATCGGGAGCAGGAACATCCCGATGTTGAAGACCGCCAGGACGGCGACCATCGCGCCGAAGGGAGCGAGGGTCCAGCGCAGGTTGCGCGGCGCCTGGTAGCGCTTCTTGGCGATTCGCCACACGGCGTACAGCGACAGGCCGATCCCGACCGCGAGCAGCACGAACTGGATCGCCTGGATCGCCGGCAGCGGGAGCAGGGCGGTTGATCCGGCGGCCGGCATGATCCCGACCAGGGCGCCCGTGGTCGCCACGATCGCCCCGCCCTCGCCAAGGAAGTGGAACAGGTTGTGGGCGACGTGCCCGGCGACGTCGAGCGGGATCAGGGCGTACCCGAAGCGCGCGAAGTTCTGCCAGATGGTCTCGGGGTTCCGCCGACTCGCGATCCAGGCGGCACCGACGAGCAGCGCGACCGGGGCGATGATCGCGACGGCGAACGCGGGCGTGAAGATCAGGGCCTTGTTCGTGATCCCGGTCGTCGCCTCGAGCCACCCGAGGCCGCTCTTCCAGACCTCGAGCATCGTGAGGTTCTGGATCAGGACGATGCCCATGATCGCCATCGCGAGGAAGCTCTCCTCGAGCTTCGGCTTGCGGACGAACCACAGCTCGCTCGTGGGCTTGCGGACGGTGAGCGTGATGGCGTCGTTGGGGCAGGACTTCACGCACTCGGCGCACAGGTTGCAGGCGGCGTTGCTGTCCATC
>JANNHX010000293.1:0-1779 GCA_031404615.1 Chloroflexota bacterium | reverse complement strand
GGCTCGCGACCGCGGCGGCGGCCGTGGCTGCGCCGGTGACGCGCTGCACGATGACGAACTCTTCTTCTTCGCTTGGGTAGCCGACCAGCACTTTCATCATGAAGCGGTCGACCTGCGCTTCGGGCAGCGGGTACGTGCCTTCGGTCTCGATGGGGTTCTGGGTCGCGAGGACGAGGAACGGGTCCGGGTCGGGGTGGGTCTCGCCGCCGATCGTGACCTGGCGCTCCTGCATCACCTCGAGCAGCGCGCTCTGCACCTTCGCCGGTGCGCGGTTGATCTCGTCCGCCAGGAGCAGGTTGGTGAACACCGGCCCCAGCGACGTCGTGAACTCGCCGGTCTTCTGGTTGTAGATGCGGGTGCCGACGAGGTCCGACGGGACCAGGTCGGGCGTGAACTGGATCCGCTTGAAGTCGCCACCCACCGCCTGGGCCATGGTCTTGATCGCCATCGTCTTGGCGAGGCCGGGCACGCCCTCCACGAGCAGGTGGCCCCGGGCCAGGAGCGCGACCACCATCCGTTCCAGGAGGTGGTCCTGGCCGACGATGACCTTCTTGACCTCGTACAGGAGCCGCTCCGCGGGAACGGCGCCGGGCGGGAGCCGGGTGCCGGCTTCGGGATCGACGGGGTTCACGGCCACCTCGCTAGAACGGGGGAAGGCCGGCGCCGCCGCCGGCCACGTCGATGGGGACGGCCAGCCCGATGCCGATGAACACGCGCTGGTCGGTGGGGTTGATGAGGGCGGTGACGATGCCGACGACCCGGCCGCCGCTGTCGAGGAGCGGCCCCCCGGAGTTGCCCGGGTTGACGGCCGCGTCCACCTGGATGAGGCCCTGCTGTACCACCTCGGTGTCCGGGTTCCGAAATGCCCGGTCCAGTCCCGAGACCACGCCGCTGCTGAGGGAGCCGTAGAGCCCGAACGGATTGCCGACGATGTAGGCGTCGCTGCCGATTCGCATCGAGCCCGGGTTGCCCAGCGTCGCGGGCGGGATCCCCGGGGGCACGGCGTCCGCGGTGACGACCGCGATGTCCTGTGCCGGGTCGGCGGACGTCACGCTGCCCGAACCAACGCTGCCGTCGGCGAAGCGGAGGGTGATCGCCGTCGCGCCGTCCACGACGTGGAGCGCGGTAAGGACCTCGCCTTCGACGCTCACGAGCACGCCGGTGCCCTCGCCGCTCGTGGCGAGGCCCTCCCGGTCCGTGCCCTCGGCCTCGATCTGGACGATCGAGGGGCGGACCGCGGCATAGACGAGCTCCGCGCGGGGCGGGGGCGGCGTCTGGGAGGCGAGGGCCGCGTCGACGGCCTCTGCGACATCGGCCCGGGTGAGCGGCAGCGGCCCGTCGCGCAGCGCCCCGACGACGAGCACGACTGCCAGCATCAGGGCCACGCCCGCGATGAAGGGGACGAGGCGGCCGCGCAGGCGGCTCCAGCTTCGCGATGGCTCTCCGGCGGGCCCGGGCGCACCGTCGTTCCGCGCCGGCTTGGGGGGCTCGAACGGCGGATCCGGGAGGACGGTCATGGGACGCTGGCTCCGGAGGTTCGCGCTGCCGCGGGACGACGGCGAGTGCGCGAGCTGCTAGTGTCCCTCAACTTGCTGACAAACGCCTGAGGGAGGTACGTCGATCGCCGGTCGCCGGATGGGCGCCACCGGTGCCGGTTCAGGCGGAGGGCAGCTCCAGGTGGAAGGTCGTGCCCCGGCTGTCGCCGTCGCTCTCCGCCCACGCGCTCCCGTCCATCGCCTCCGCGAGCGCGCGCACGATCGCGAGGCCGATCCCCGATCC
>JANNHX010000292.1:0-3430 GCA_031404615.1 Chloroflexota bacterium | reverse complement strand
GCGCAGCCAAGGTTGTCAAGCCCCGACGGGTCGCGGTCATCGGCCGGGTCGCCCCGGGCTCGGCGGGGCCGCCGTGATTGTGATCTGCATCAGGTCAGCCGTGTCCACGCGGGGATCGCGTGACGAAACCCGGGTTTCGGGCCCCGGGCCTGCGTGGGAGGGCCGATCCTGATGCACATGGCAATCGGGGACCGCGGACGCCGCCCGGGTCGTTAGCGGCGGAGCAGCTCGCGCAGGTTGTCGATGAGGCTGAACATGCCGAGCGCCCCGAGCCCGATCAGCGCCAGCTCGCGCAGGTACGTCCAGCCGAGCAGGATCGCCGAGACGCCGGCCAGGATGACCGTGATCCGCAGCAGCAGCGTCTCGACGCGCCGCTGGGCGAACGACTCGATGGAGAGGTACCCGATCACGAGCAGCGCCAGCGTCGGGCCGACGGGCAGGATGTGGAACCAGAGGATGACGGCGAGGGCCGTGACGAGGACTCCGACGGAGAGCGCGGCCCAGGTCTCCGCGAAGACGCGGCTCTTGGTCAGGGACGGCGGCTCCGGGTGTGCCGCGTGCGAGAGGTGGGTCCGCGGGTCGCCGCGGTAGCCCTCGTCGAAGCGGGCGAGATAGCTCCTGGTCCCGAGCCCCGCAGCACGCAGCTCCGCGGAGCGCGCGCGGAGGGACGCGAGCTTGGCCTCGCCCTCCTCCAGCTCGGCGAGGCGCCTGGTCCGGTAGGCCTCGACGCCGGACGCCTCTTCCAGCGCCCTCACCTCGATCGTCAGCGACGGCAGCCGCTCCGCCAGGGCATCCGCCTCGGCGTTGACGGCGTCGCGCTCCGCCCTGAGGTCGGCGATGCGGGCCTCGAGCGCGTCGCGGGTCTCGGCCGGGGTTGGCGCGCCGCCGAGACCGACGAAGCTCAGCGGGTCGTTCCAGGCCTGGCGGACGGTGCCCACTCGGGTGTACTTGGGGCCTGCCGGGGCGCGCTCGCCGGCCATGCGGTCCCCGGTATCCAGACCCCACAGCCCGCGGTACGCGTCGACCCAGCCGTCGTCGTCGCTGATCAGGATCGGCGCCCACTCGACCTGCTGGCCGGGGCCCACCGTCAGCCCGTCGCCGCGCGCGTAGTCCACGAACGGCACCGATACGAGTCGCGCGAGCATCTCCGCGAGGTCGCCCGGGTCTGGCTGGTTCAGCGAGTCGCGCCAGAGCTTGCGGACCCAGTCCAGGACGCCGCGCTGGAGCTCGGCGCCCGGCAGGGCCAGGCGCATGATGTACTCGCCCTGCTCCATGTAGGTCGCGTGCGAGCCGGCGCCCGGGTAGACGATGACATGATCTCCGTCCTTCTCGAGCTTCGCGTCGTCCCAGCGGCGGCGGAGGTCGGCGCCCTGCTCGTCGTGAGCCGCGGCCGCGAACCAGGTCGGCGTGACCTCGTCGCCGGGCAGCTGCTCGAGGATGACGAACGCCTGCTCCCAGTCCGCCTCGTGGTCGTTGGCGCCCTCGAAGGTCGAGCGCCAGTCGTTCATCGGATAGAAGAACAGGTACTGGAGGACGACCCAGCCCGACTTCCGGATCACACGGCCGTGGTAGCTGACCCGCGGGTCCTTCGCCCGCATCTTCTCGTACTTCTGCGACGCGGCCGCCGCGGTTCCGCCGGGGACCTTGCCGCGGACGAGGAGCGAGGCGACGAGACCGGCGTCGAGCATGCGTGCAAGCAGCCCGACGCGGGCGAGGCGGCCCGGGGCCCGAAAGCGCGGGCGGTCGGGGCGCTGGTTGAACCGCGTGAGCTCGAGCGGGTTGAGCGGCTCCTGGACGAAGCGCAGGAAGCGGACCTCGCCGGGAGGCGCGTCGGCCGAGGCGGCCAGGATCGCCGCGTTCAGGCCGCCGACCGGGATCACGACCCGCGACTCGCTGAGCGTGGGCCCGCTGAGCAGGTCGCACGCCTCAAGGTAGTTGGTGGCGGGCGTCGGAAAGAACAGCTCGCCCTGGGTGAAGCGGAGGATCGGCTCGAAACGGCGCAGCAGCGCCTCGTCGCCCGTCCGGTCGTGAGCCGCCGTCACACCACGCTCCCGGCGTCGTCCGGTGACAGGCTCACCGCCGCGCCGACCGCTTCGCGCACATCGCGCTGGTTGAGGTAGAAGACGGTCAGGATGTTGAGCCCCATCCACAGGTGGTTGGCGCCGTTGTTCATGTAGCCGTAGATGTCGATGGCCACGAAGAACCCGGTGACCACCATGCCGAGGAGCCATCCGATCCGCAGGCGCAGGAGGATGCCGATCACCGAGAGGGTCAGCAGCCCGGCGAAGAACACGAGTGTGGCGCTGACCCAGGGCGTTCCCCGGATTGCGAGGATGAGCGCCGGATCCATCGTGAGTCCCAGGATCGGGCGGAGGGTCTCCAGCGTGGCGCCGGCAACGACGAGGACCAGCAGGACGGCCTTGAGCAGCATGACGCCGGCCAGCGCGAACAGCGTGAAGGGAAGCCGCCGGCGCTGGACTCGGGGCTTGCTGGAGGGTGCAGCTGACATCGCCGTTATGGTCGCCTCCTCGGCGTCATCTCGCTCGGCCCACGCGCACCGCCCCGCCGGTCGCCCGCGATGATCCGGAGGCCGCCCGGGTGGAGGCGGGCCTCGAGCGCCCCCGCCCCGTACACGTCGCCGTCGACCTGGGTCGGCCCGGGCGGCAGCACTTCGACCCGGACGTGCGTCCCCAGGAGGCGCACTCCGGCGCCCGACGCTGACACTCCCGTGGCGTCGGCGAGCATCAGCTCGATCGCCCCGCGGATGCCACCCACGATCCCGCCCTGGGGCAGGACGAAGACGTGGAGCAGCCCGTCGTCGGGCTCGATGGGGAGGCGGGGCCGCAGCGTTCCCGGGATCGCCTCGCCGCAGTTGGCGATCAGCACGACCATCGACTCGAGCTCGCGACGGACGCCGTCCACGGTGACGATCGTGGGCACCGGGGCGAGGTGGGAGAGGAGGCGGCTGGCCGAGAGGAAGTACGCGGCGACGCCGTAGCGCCGCTTCGCCTCCCGCGTCGTGGCGTCGATGAGACGGGCGTCGAAGCCGGTTCCGCAGGCGACGACGAAGGGGATCGTGCGGCGCTGCCCGGCGGGGGCTCCGGGCGCTCCGGGCTCGGCGCCGACCGCGTCGGGCGGGGTCAGCGTCACCTCGCCGACGTCGTGCGCGGCCGGGACGCCGGTGCGGATCGCGTCGATCGCATGGTCCAGGTCGCGAGGCACGCCGACCGCGGTCGCGTACAGGTTGCCCGTGCCGCATGGGATGATGCCGACGAGAACGTCCGTGTTGGTGAGCGGCCCGGAAGCGTCGCGGACCGTGCCGTCGCCGCCCGCGATGACGACGAGCTCCGAGCCGCCCGCGACCGCCTCGCTGCTGAGGCGGGCGATGGCATCTGGCTCGCCGGCCTCCACGACCTCGACGTGCGTCGCC
>JANNHX010000291.1:0-10813 GCA_031404615.1 Chloroflexota bacterium | reverse complement strand
GTGATCGAGGAGCCGGCGCGGGTCCTCTTCGTCGCCCGGGCGGACGGCCGTTGGTGGCTGGCCGAGTTCGTCCGCGGCGAGGACGGCGCCTGGCAGGACATGGACCGTGGGCAGTGCAACCTCGCCGTCGTGCTGCAGGACGGGATCGGCTTCGCGGCATGGCGCCTCGATCCCGCCAGATGGCCGGCAGCGGGCGACACGACGCTCCACCTCCTTGCGAACGAGCTCGCGTGCGCGAGCGGGCGGGCGATCGGCGGCCGGCTGCTCGAGCCGATCGTGCTCGAGGCGGACGACGCGGTCACGATCGCCCTGCGTGTCCGCGCCCGGCCGGGTGGCCAGGACTGCCCCAGCAACCCGGACCAGGCCGTCACCGTGGAGCTCGCGGCACCGATCGGCGCGCGCCCCGTCTTCGACGGCAGCTCGGTTCCGCCGGCGCCTCGCGGCGGCGCCGGGTCGGACCCACCGCCGGTCAGCCTCGCAGGCCCGGGTGACGAGCCGATCCCTGTGGTCGTGCACGATCCTGGGTCCATCGCCACCACGGTCCGCCCGGCGACCGATGCCGAGCAGGCCGCGGCGTCGGCGGCGATCGACGAGGCGCGCGGCATCGGTGCCGTCGTCCAGCCTGGAGTGGTCGTGGTCGCCTGGGGCGGGTCGCCATGCGACACCGGCGTCGATGTCTCGCTGTCGGGCCCGCGCGAGGTCCCGACCGTGGTCGTCCGGCCGCACCGTCGAGACGCCTGTGACGCCATGTGGGTCGGCCGCGCGATCGCGATCGACGTCCCCGGCCTCGACACAGGTGAGGTCCCGGTCCAGCTGGTCCCGGACGCGGTGCGCAGGGACTGACCTCCGAGCGACCTACCCCGCGGCGAACAACGCCAGGATCACCCCGCCTGCCACCGTGCTCGCGACCTGGCCCGCCGCGTTGGCGCCCATCGCGTGCATCAGCGGGAAGTTCTCGAAGTCCTCGTCCTGGGCCACCTTCTGCACGACCCGCGCCGCCATCGGGAAGGCGCTGATGCCGGCCGCGCCGATGAGCGGGTTGAAGGTGCCGCCGGAGAAGGCGTTGATCAGCTTCGCGAACAGGATCCCGGCCGCGATGTCGAGCACGAAGGCCATGATCCCGAGGCCCAGGATCGCGAGCGTGGACGGCACCAGGAACGACGTCCCCAGCATCGTCGATCCGATCGCGAGGCCCAGGAACAGCGTCACGGCGTTCGCGATCTCGTTCGCCGACGCGTGGGTGAGCCGCTCGACGGCCTTGGACTCGCGCATCAGGTTGCCCAGCATCAGCGAGCCGACGAGCGGCGTCGAGAACGGGACGAGGATGCCGGCCAGCAGCGTGACCGCGACCGGGAACACGAGCCGCGTCCGGCGCGACACGGTACCCCCGCCGTAGGCCATGCGGATCCTCCGCTCCTTCTCGGTCGTGAGCAGCCGCATGACCGGCGGCATGATCAGCGGGACGAGGGCCATGTAGCTGTACGCGGCGACGCTGATCGGGCCGAGGAGGTTGGGGGCCAGCCGCTGGGAGACGTAGATCGAGGTGGGGCCGTCGATGGCGCCGATGATGCCAATGGACGCCGCCTCCGGCCGGGTGAAGCCGATGAGCAGGGCCAGGATCATCACGCCGAAGATGCCGAACTGCCCGGCCGCCCCGATCAGGATCATCTTGGGGTTCTCGAGCAGGGGCCCGAAGTCCGTCATCGCCCCGATGCCGACGAAGATCAGCAGCGGGAACAGCTCGTTCTCGATCCCGGCGGCGTAGAGGACTTTGAGCAGGCCGCCCTCCTCGATCATCGGCGAGTGGGGCAGGTTGGCGAGCAGGCAGCCGGCGGCGATCGGGAGAAGGAGCAGCGGCTCGTAGTCCTTGGCGATCGCGAGGTACAGCAGCACCCCGGCCACGGCGAACATCACCAGGGACTGCCAGGTGAGGCCGGTGATCCCCTTCAGCAGCTCGTCGATCGTCTGCTGGCTCATCCCGCGGGCGCGCCCAGCCGCACGAGCGGGTCGCCCGGGCCCACGGGCTGGCCGGCCTCGACCTCGACCGAGACGACGACCGCGGCCCGCGGCGCGCGGATCGTGTTGCGCATCTTCATCGCCTCGAGGACGAGAATCGGGTCGCCGCGCTTCAGCGACGCGCCGACGACGACCGAGACCTCGAGGATCACGCCGGGCATCGGGGCAGCGAGCACGTCGGAGCCGGCGGAACCAAGACCGGGCGTGCCGGGGATCGTGCGCGGCGGGAGCGCGGCCCGGGCGGGCGTGGTGCCGGACGACGCGGGGCGCGGGCCCGCGAACGAGGTGGGCGCGGCGGCACGCCCGTCGTCGGGTGCGAACATCTCGGGCGAGATCGCGGCGCCCGGCAGGTCCTCGTCGGCCTCAAGGGCTGCCTCGAACGTCTGGCCCCCCACCGTGACCTCGAACCGGTCGGCGGCCGTCTCCTCGACGTCGATCGTGTAGGGCGTGCCGTCCACGGACACGGTGTAGCGGCGCACGTCTACCTCCGGCGACGCCAGGACTGGCCCTGGCGGGTACGGCCCGCGGCGACCCACCGGCTCGCGAACAGCAGGCTGCCCGGCCAGTAGGAGCGCATCGCGGGGGCGGCCTGGAGACGGCGTGTCTCCTCGTGCCGCAGGATGGCGATGGTGATGGCGGCGATGAGCCGCGGGTCGAGGCCGTCAGGCGCGCCCACGAGGCGCACGAGGGGGGTTCCGGCGGCCGCGGGGGGCACGGCCTCGGATCCCGGGTCCGCCGCGAGTCCGCCGGCGGCGGCATCTGCGACGGCCCGAGCGGCGGCGCGTCGAGCGGCCCACGCGTCGAGCTTGACGACGAGCATGAGCAGGCACCACAGGATCGCGAGGACACTGAACACGATGCCCATGCCGATCACCGTCGTCTGCAGTCCGAACAGCAGGTTGTCCATCGCTAGGCCGGGAAGAGCCCGTGCTTGCGCGGCGGGTTCTGCTGGACCTTCGTACGCAGGATCTCGAGCGCCCGGATCAGGCGCTGGCGGGTCTCGCGGGGCTCGATGACCTCGTCGATCTGCCCTGAGTCCGCGGCGCGGTAGGGGTTGAAGAACGCGTCGCGGTACTCCTTCACGAAGGCCGCCTCGGCCTCCGCGGGGTCCACCGCCATCGAGATGTCGCGGCGGTACAGGATCTTGACCGCCGCCTCGGCGCCCATGACCGCGATCTGCGCGGTGGGCCAGGCGAACGCGACATCCGTGCGCATCTGGCGCGAGCTCATCGCCACGTAGGCGCCGCCCATCGCCTTGCGGGTCACGATGCTGATCTTGGGGACCGTGGCCTCGCAGTAGGCGTAGATGATCTTGGCCCCGTGGCGGATGATCCCGCGGTACTCCTGGTCCGTCCCGGGCAGGAACCCCGGGCAATCCACGAACGTGACGACCGGGATGTTGTAGACGTCGCAGATCCGGACGAAGCGGCTGATCTTGTCGGACGCGTCGATATCCAGGACGCCCGCCATCACGGACGGCTGGTTGGCCACGATGCCGACAGAGAAGCCGTCGAGCCGCCCGAAGCCGACGACCGCGTTGGGGGCGAACGCCGGGTGGATCTCGAGGAAGCTGTCCCGGTCGCAGACGCGGTCGATGATCTCGCGGACGTCGTAGGCCTCGGACTCCACTTCCGGGATCAGGGTGTTGAGCTCGTCGTCCATGCGGTCCGCGGCGTCGTACGGGATGACCTGGGGCGGGTCCTCGTTGTTGTTCTGCGGCAGGTAGCCCAGCAGCTGCTTGACGAGCTCGAGCGCCTGGCGCTCCGTATCCGCCACAAGGTGGACCACGCCGCTGCGGGCGTCGTGGACGTCCGGGCCCCCCAGCTCGTCGATCGTCACGCGCTCGCCTGTGACCGCGGCGACGACATCGGGGCCGGTGAGGAACATGGAGCTCGTGTCGCGGGCCATGACCACGAAGTCCATGAGGGCCGGCGAGTAGACGGCGCCACCCGCGCACGGCCCGAGGATCAGCGAGATTTGCGGGATCACGCCGCTGGCGAGCACATTGCGGACGAAGACCTCGCCGTAGGCGGCGAGGCTGGCGACGCCCTCCTGGATCCGCGCCCCGCCGGAGTCGTTGAGTCCGATGAGCGGGACGCCGCTCTCCATCGCGAGGTCGCTGATGCGGCTGATCTTGTTGGCCTGGACGCGGGACATGGACCCGCCCAGGACGGTGAAGTCCTGCGCGAAGACCGCGACGCGCCGGCCGTTGATCTTGCCGAAGCCCGCCACGATGCCGTCGCCGGGGAAGCGCTGGCGCCCCAGGCCGAAGGCCGTCTCCTCGTGGGTCGCGAGGGCGCCCATCTCCTGGAACGAGCCGTCGTCGAGCAGGAGGGCGAGCCGCTCCCGGGCCGTCAGCTTGCCGCGCGCGTGCTGGGCCGCGATGCGTTCCGGCCCACCACCCTCGAGCGCCCGCGCGCGCATGGCCCTCAGGGTGTCGAGATGTTCGGTCACGCTGGCACTGTGCGCTGCGACCCGGCCACCGGCCTACGGCCGATCGGCCCCCGGCGAGGCCAGCGAATGGCGGGCAGCGGCCCGGGCACCCCGGCGACCAGGAAGGGTCCGAAGCGCCCGGAACGCCGCCGGCGATCCGTGCTGCCCCGGTCAGGCCGGCGGCGCCACCGACATCCAGGCGTGCCAGGGAGGAACCGCGACACCGGCCACGAGCTCCAGCCAGCGGATCGCGTAAGCCGCGCGCACCGCGTCCGGACCACGGCGCGGCAACGCCGTCAGGAAGGCCTCCCGCCGGAACGACTCGGCGAGCACGTCCGCCGCGGCGATCGGCGCCAGGTGGCGACGGGCCGCCTCGACGCGACGCGCGAACCCGGACCGGTGCCATGCTGCCGGCCCTCGACCGCGCCCCACGACCGCAAGGACCGCGACCGCATCGGCGGCCACCAGGGCCCGCGCCGTCACCACATCAAGAGGGCCCCGACTCCCGTCCGAGCGGAGGAGCTGCTCGAACGGGAGCGGACCCGGCGTGGCCGAGGTCAGGAGGCGAGTCCGGGGCGCGAGGGCGGTGAGGGGTCGAGCGCCGGTCGGCATGGCGCCACGGTCGACCACGCGCATCAACGCGAGTGCATCGGCACGTTAACGTCCGCTATTCTCAGCCTGTCGACGCCCGTCACGCTCGTGCTCCTCCAGCCGCGACCAGGTCGAGGGAACTCCCATCGAACACGTCACCATCGGCCTGATCATCATCATCGCGCTGGCCGTCGTCTTCGACTACATCAACGGGTTCCACGACACCGCAAACGCGATCGCCACGAGCGTTGCGACGCGCGCCCTGAGGCCCGAGTACGCGCTCCTCATGGCGGCCTCGTTCAACTTCATCGGGGCCTTTGCCGGCACCGCCGTCGCCAAGACGATCGGGGCCGGGATCGTGGACGAGCAGACCACGACGCAGACCGTCGTCGGGGCCGCGCTCATCGGCGCCATCACGTGGAACCTGATCACCTGGTGGCTGGGCCTCCCCAGCTCGAGCAGCCACGCTCTGATCGGCGGGCTCCTCGGCGCGACGATCATCGCCAGCGGCACCGGTGCGGTGAAGTGGGAAGGCGTCTGGAACAAGGTCGCCATCCCCTTGGTCAGCTCCCCCATTCTCGGGTTCGTCATCGCGCTCGCCCTGATGGTCGCGCTCAGCTGGATCTTCAAGGACTTCGCTCGGAAGCCCCTGGGGGTGATCTTCCGGCGCCTGCAGGTGTTCTCCGCGGGCTTCATGGCGTTCGCGCACGGCTCGAATGACGCGCAGAAGACGATGGGGATCATCACCCTGGCGCTCTTCTCGGCCGGTGTCATCGACACGGTCGAGGTCCCCGTGTGGGTCATCGTGATCTCGGCCACGGCCATCTCGCTCGGCACGGCAATGGGTGGCTGGCGGATCATGCACACGATGGGCCACCGGGTCGTCGAGCTCGAGCCGATCCACGGGTTCGCCGCCGAGACGACGGCCGCGACGCTCATCTACGGGGCGGCGCACTTCGGCATGCCGGTATCCACCACCCACGTCATCTCGAGCGCGATCATGGGCGTCGGAAGCGCGCGCGGCCTGCGGGGCGTCCGATGGGGCGTCGCCCGTCGGATCCTGTACGCCTGGGTCCTCACCATCCCCGCCGCCGCGCTCGTTGGCGCGCTCACGTGGCTGTTCCTCAGCACCCTGGGCATCTGATGCGCCCGAAGCTCGCCGCAGCCCACCCCCGACCGCCCGCCACCGGAGGCCAAGCATGGTCCGCCTGATCCCCAAGGACGAGAAGTTCTTCGACCTGTTCATCAAGGACGGCGAGATCATCGTTGAGGCCGCCCGCAAGCTCGAGGAGATGGTCGCCCACTACGACCGCCTCGATGAGCGGCTGGGCGAGATCCAGACACTCGAGAAGGAGGGCGACAAGATCGACGAGGAGATCGCCCTCCGGCTGGAGCGCAGCTTCATCACTCCCTTCGATCGCGAAGACATCCACGAGCTGACGATCCACCTCGACGATGTGCTCGACGGGATCCAGGCCTCGGCGGAGACCTTCCTGATCTACGGCGTGGAGTACCCGACGGACGACGCCAAGCAGATGGTGGGGATCCTGTCCGCTCAGGCTACGCAGCTGCTGCAGGCGCTCCAGAAGCTCGACAAGGACAAGAAGGGGCTGCCCGGCCACCTCGCGACGATCCACGACCTCGAGCACCAGGCCGACGGCCTCTCCCGGGCGGCCATCGGGCGGCTGTTCAAGAAGGGCAACGACCCGCTGGAGGTCATCAAGCTCCGAGGCCTCTACCTGTCGCTCGAGGAGACGATCGACGCCGCCGAGGATGCAGCTGAGGTCCTGGAGCGAATCCTGGCCAAGGTCTAGGAGATTGGTGTCAAACGCCTGTTCTGAACGCTGACGGGAGGGCGCGAGCGCCGAGGTCACCGTTGCTGACGCGGCGACAACGTGGCGCAAACAGGGGGCGGGCAGGATTCGCCCATGACCACATCGTCATCGTTCGCGCCAGACCCCATGACCACCCCGCGCCATGGTGGCGACCACGCCGCAACCCTCCTCCTCGCGAGTGCCCTCAGCCACCTGCTCGCCCGGGACGAGGAGCGGCCCGCCCGCTGGCTGGCCCGCTCGTTCGCGACAGACGTGGAGCGTGCCCGCCTGACGCTCCGTCGTGTCGTCCGGGTCCGCGACCTGCCGCCGCCGGGCCCGGGGTCGCCGGCGACCTTCGGCGCCGCGGTCGCGGTCCTGGAGCGCGATCCCAGCAGTGTCGCGCTCGCGATTCGCCGTCTCGAGATCGCCCGATCCGCGGCGCTACCCGCGTGGGAGGACGTCGTCCGGCGCGGCCTCCCCTCGACCGCCTCGCCACTCGACGTTGCGACGTGGTTCGGATGAGGGGAAGTCGTCAGCGCGTGCCGGCCTGGGTGTACCGCGCCGATGTCGCGCCACCCCGCTGCCACGGTTGGCCACGAGGCATCCGCATCGTTCGGGCTCGCTGGACGACGCTCAGCGCACGTCGACGACCCCGTCGCCACATCTGACCCGGGAGCCGGCGCCAGGGAGGTGCCACCGGCGACCGTCCGGGTGGGACGCGCGTTAACGCGCCGCTTACGACATCGCATCGAGCCGTTGATGCGGAACCGTCATTGTTCGCGATTCCCGGGCGCCCAGCCGCTCCCGACGTGGCGTTCCGCCCCACTGCCGACGGAGGACAATCTTGTCTGCACCCATCGCGGACCTTCGGGCCGTGCCGCTGTTCCAGGGGATGACCGACCGCGCGCTCGAGGCCGTCGCCGCCCTTGCCGCCGAGATCGAGGTCGCGGATGCGACCACCATCACGACAGAAGGCCAGGATGGCGACGCCTTCTTCCTGGTTCTCGAGGGTGTCGTGCGGGTGACCCGCGGCGGTGCCCTGGTCGGCAACCTTGGGGCCGGGGCGTTCATCGGTGAGATCTCGCTGATCGACGGCCGGCCCCGGACCGCGACCGCCGTCACCGTTGGGCCCGTCCGCGCCCTCGTCGTGCGGCGCGCCGAGTTCCTGGAGCTCATTGAGCGCTTCCCGGCGGTCCGCCTCGGCGTCATGATGGCCCTCACGGACCGGATCCGGAGCGACGAGCGCGCGCTGGCCGACTGATGCCCGCGCTCTCCTAGCAACGCATCACCGTCGCGTCCGGGACCGACCTGCTCCTGGTCACGGGGCTCAAGGTCGCCGACCGAAGGCGCGCTCACCCGGAGAGCCGGCTCCTGGACGAGCGGCCGGGCCCCGGCGAGGTCGGACTGCTCGTCGTTCACGGGAGCCCGCCGAGGTCCCTTGCGCCCGCCGTGCATCATCTCTCCAGCGCCGGCGTGTCCCTGCCGGCCCGGCACGAGGTGACCCCGTGGTCGACGCCGCCCGCACCGAGCCCGGACTCCCGGAACGACCGATCGCCGAGCCGGACCCTGGCGCGGGCGAGGCGCCCCAGGACACGGCCGACGCCCCGGCCGCCCGTGACCGCGCGCCGGCCCACCTGGCCGACCCGCGGACGCTCACGATCCTCACGACCGAGCACTGGAGCCTCCTGACCTCGCGATCCCTCGTCTACAACGAGGCGTTCGCCCGCGCGGGCATGTTCCTCACCTTCCTGTCAGCAAGCCTCGTGGCCCTGGGGGTTCGTGTACCAGGGTGCCGGAGTGGGACCGGACTTTCCGCTCATCGCGACGGCCGTGCTCGGCCTCGACCTGCTCGTGGGCCTGGCGACGATGGGCCGAATCCTGGCGGCCGGCAACGAGGAGTACCGGGCGCTCCAGGGGATGAACCGGCTGCGTCACGCCTACCTCGAGATCGTCCCGACCCTCGTGCCCTACTTCACGACGAGCCGCTACGACGACTTCGCGGGCGTGATGGCGATCTACGGTGCCCCGTCCGGCCACGAGGGTCGCCTGCGACCGGCGGCGCACGGCCTCACGACGACTGGCGGCATGGTCGGCATGATCGTCTCCGCGGTGGCCGGGGCGCTCGGCTCCACCGTCACGCTGGTCGTCGGGCTCGACACAAGGGCCGCCCTCGTCGCGGGGCTCGGCTGCGGCCTCATGATGCTCGTGGTCTTCGTCCGCCTCGCGACCCGGATGGTCATGGGACAGCAGCGGGGCGAGGCGGTGCGCTTCCCGACCCCGTCAAGCCAACCAGGTCCGACCCGCCCACCGCGCGCGGGATAGCCGCCAGGCTACTCGGGGCGGCGGAAGACGTAGCCCGTGCCACGCACGGTCTGCAGGAGCTGCGGCGAGCCCGGGTCGTCCTCCAGCTCCGCGCGAAGCCAGTGGACGTGCACGTCCACCGTGCGGGTCTCGCCCGCGTAGTCGTAGCCCCAGACCTTCTCGAGGAGCTGGTCGCGGGTGAACACCTGGCCCTGGTTGCGGAGGAGGAATGCGAGGAGCTCGAAGGCCTTGGGCTTGAGCGGGACCGCCTTGCCATCACGCAGGACGCGGTGCCCGGCAAGGTCCACGGAGACGCGCCCGAGGTCGACGAGCGGCGGTGGCGCCCCAGCCGCTGCGGCGGCCGCGGCGGCCGCGCCCTCCGCCCGGCGGAAGATCGCCCGGATCCGCGCCGTGAGCTCGCGGAAGCTGAAGGGCTTGGTGACGTAGTCGTCGGCGCCGAGCTCCAGGCCCACGACCTTGTCAACCTCGCCGTCGCGGGCGGTGAGCATGATGATCGGCACGGCCGACTCGGCGCGGAGGATGCGGCAGACCTCGACGCCGGAGAGCTCCGGGAGCATCAGGTCCAGCAGCACCAGGTCCGGATGCTCGGCACGGAACCGGACGATGGCCTCGCGACCGTCGGCGGCGGGGATGGCCCGGTAGCCCTCCAGCTCAAGGGCTTCGACGAGGGTCTCGCGCAGGGTCGTCTCGTCGTCCACGACGAGGATCGTTCGGGCCATGTGCCCAAGACGGTCGGCCGGGCCCGTTAACGCCGTGTTCACGGCAGGTTCACGTCCTGTTGCGTCACAGCACGGCCGTCAGAGGAGGGCGTCGAAGCGGGCGACCGCGGCGTCGATCCGGGCGAGCGTCCGGTCCCGACCCAGCGCGACGAGCGTGTCGAACAGCGGCGGCGTGGCGCTGCGGCCGGTGGTCGCGACGCGGATCGCCATGAACAGGTCGCCGGCCTTCCAGCCGCGCGCCTCGACGAGCGACCGGAGCGGCGGCTCCAGCTCGTCGGCCTCCCAGGTCACGGCGTCGTGGGCGGCAATGACCTCGCGCGCGGCGACGAGGGCCTCGCGGGTCGTCGCGGCGTCCCAGCGCTTCGGGACGATCGTCGCCGGGTCCACGTCGAGGTCATCGGTCCAGAGGAAGCCCACGACCTCGGGCAGGGATGCGAGGGTCGAGATGCGCTCGCGCACGATCGGCAGGAGCGTCCGGACCTCGTCGGGCGACGGGAGCCGCCCGATCTCGCCCGCGACCGCCGAGGCCTCGAGGAACGGCATCAGCCGGTCGACCAGGTCCTCCTCGTCCAGGCGCCGGATCCACTGGCCGTTGAGCCACTCGAGGCGCTCCCGGTCGAACTTGGCGCCGCCCTTGTGGACCTTGTCCAGCTCGAACTTCGACGCGATCTCGTCCATCGTCAGCACGTCCTCCTCCGTGCCCGGCGACCAGCCCAGGAACGAGAAGTAGTTGACGAGCGCCTCGCGCAGGAACCCCTGGGCCACGTAGTCCGCCACTGCGGTCTGGCTCTTGCGCTTGCTCATCTTCGTCCCGTCGGGGTTGAGGATGAGCGGCAGGTGGCCGAAGACCGGGAGCGGGTAGCCCAGGGCCTCGAACAGGAGGATGTGCTTGGGCGTGTTGCTGACGTGGTCCTCGCC
>JANNHX010000290.1:0-3233 GCA_031404615.1 Chloroflexota bacterium | reverse complement strand
GGCCGCCGACAGTCGGTGACGGCCTCCAAGCCGTTGAGGCCTGCTACCTGCCGCCTGGCCGTTCTGGATCGGTCGGGTGCGCGGCAAGCGGGACGACCCACTGGGCGCTCTATCCTTCGCATGCCGAGGCGGCGGCCGCCGCCTCGGCCGTCCGCGCGGCCCTGGCCGCCGGCGACCTGCCCGCTCCGGGTCCGCGCGAGGCCTTCGTCGCGGCGACCCGCATCCTGTCCACGACCCAGCCCACGCCACCCGAGCACCCCCGGAGGGAGCCATGACCCGACAGGCCATCGCCACGAGCGGCGCCCCCGCCGCCATCGGCCCGTACAGCCAGGCGATCGCCATCGACGGCCTCCTGTTCTGCAGCGGCCAGCTGGGCCTCGACCCCGCCTCCGGAACCCTCGTCGAGGGCGGCGTGGAGGCCCAGACCGAGCGCTCGATGCAGAACCTGACCGCGGTCCTCGCGGAGGCGGGCCTCGCCTGGACGGACGTCGTCAAGACCACGATCTTCCTTGCCGACATGGCCGACTTCGCCGCGGTGAACGCGGTCTACGGCGGGTTCATGCCGGAGCCCCCGCCGGCCCGCTCGACGGTCCAGGTCGCCGGCCTGCCGAAGGGCGGCCTCGTGGAGATCGAGGCGATCGCCCGGCGCGACCGGTGAGGGCCGCCGGTTGACACCCCCGCCGACCCACCCCAGAATCGGTGGGCCTCACATGACACACACGCAGACCCTTCAGGGCCTCAGCGCCGCCGCTTCGCCGGTGGCGGCTCCGGCACGATCGCCGTTGCGCCCCACCCCGTGAAACCGTCAAGTCCCGGCGTTCCCGCGCGCCGCACCGTCGCCGTCGTGCTCGCGGCAGGGCTCGGCACGCGGATGAAGTCCACCACCCCCAAGGTCCTGCACCGCATCTGCGGCCGCCCCATGATCGACTACGTGCTCGATGCCGCCGTCGCGGCGACGGGCTCACGGCCGCTCGTCGTGTACTCGCCGGCGACCGAGGCCGTCCGCGGCGCCGTCGCGGAGCGCGCCGACGCAGCCCTCCAGGACGTGCCCCGTGGCACCGGCGACGCCCTGCGGGCGGCCCTCGCGGCGCTGGGCGACGAGGTCGAGGAGGTGCTCGTCCTCTCGGGCGACGTGCCGCTGGTCCGCTCCGACTTGCTCGAGGCGCTCCTCGAGGCGCGCGCCATGGATGCCGCGGCCCTGTCGCTCGTGTCCGTGGACGCCATCGACCCCACAGGCCTCGGGCGCGTCGTGCGCAACGATGGCGGCACCGTCGAGCGCATCGTCGAGGACAAGGACGCCACCGAGGAGGAGCGCGGGATCAGCGAGATCAACGCGGGCCTCTACGCGATCGACGCGGCCTGGCTGCGTCGCCGCATCGGCGACCTGCGACCCTCGCCCGCGACCGGCGAGCTCTACCTCACGGATCTCGTCCGGTTCGCCCGCGAGGATGGCCGGCTCGTCGCCGCGCTCGACGTTGACGACGACGGGCGGCTGACGGGCATCAACGACCGCGCCCAGCTCGCCCGCGCCGAGTGGGACATGCGGGTCGAGGTCAACGACCGCTGGATGCGGGCCGGCGTCACGATGACGGATCCGTCCACGGTCTACCTGGACCACGGGGTTGAGCTCGCGCAGGACGTGACTTTGGAGCCGAACGTGTTCCTGCGCGGCGCGACGCGCATCGGTGAGGGGACGCGGATCGCCGCGGGCTCGCAGATCGTGGATTCCGTCATCGGCGCCAACTGCGTGGTGTGGGCGAGCGTCATCGAGCGCTCGACGGTCGAGGACGCGGTCACCATCGGTCCGTTCAGCCACCTCCGCCCTGGCGCCCACGTCGGCACCCGCAGCGAGATCGGCAACTTCGCCGAGATCAAGAACAGCCGCCTCGGCGAGCACGTGCGCCAGCACCACACCAGCTACCTCGGCGACGCGGACGTCGGCAGGGACACCAACGTCGGTGCCGGCACCATCACCGCGAACTACGACGGCTTCCGCAAGCACCGCACGACGATCGGCGAGGGCGTGTTCCTCGGGGTCGACACGATGCTCGTCTCGCCGATCACGCTCGGCGACGGTTCCAGGACCGGCGCCGGCGCGGTCGTGACGAAGGACGTGCCGCCGCACAAGCTCGCGGTCGGCGTCCCGGCCCGCATCCGCGAGCCGCGCGCGCTCCCGCCCCGGGACGCGCTCGCCTCGCCGCCCGCTCCGACCGTCGTGACGGAACCCGAAGGCGGAGAGGCTCCCGCCTGATGGGCGACACCTTCATCGAGCTCGCGATCATAGTCCTGCTGGTCCTGCTGAACGGCATCTTCGTGGCCGCGGAGATCGCGCTCGTCTCGCTGCGGCACAGCCGGGTGGAGCAGCTCGTGGACGAAGGCCGGCGCGGCGCGGCGCGCGTGCGCCGCCTGACCAGCGACCCGGGCAGGTTCCTCGCGGTCATCCAGCTCGCGATCACCTTCATCGGCTTCCTCGCCTCGGCGTTCGCCGGCGTGAGCCTGGCCAAGCGCCTGGGCGAGGGGTTCACGAAGCTCGGGATGGGCGAGGACGTCGCGGTGGCCGTGAGCCTGCTCCTCGTCACGATCCTGCTGTCGCTGTTCACGATCGTCTTCGGCGAGCTCGTGCCCAAGTCCCTCGCGCTCGCGCATCCGGAGGCCTTCGCGCTGGGGCTGGCACGACCGGTGGACCTCATCGGCCGCGTGTTCCGGCCCCTCGTCGCCTTCCTCACGTTCACGACCCGGGGCATCGCCCGCCTGCTGGGCGCGGAGGTGAGCTCCGAGGCCCAGATCACCGCGGAGGAGCTGCGGCTCATCGTGGAGCGCGGCGGCGAGCAGGGGATCCTCGAGGCCGAGGAAGAGCAGATGATCAACGCGGTCATCGAGCTCGGCGGCCGGCGGATCCACGAGGTCATGGTCCCGCGCACCGCCATCGCCGCCCTGACGGCGTCGGCCACCTTCGACGAGGTCATCGACATGGTCATCGAGGAGGGGCACTCCCGCGTCCCGGTCTACGAGAGCTCGGTCGACGAGGTCATCGGCATCCTCTACGCCAAGGACCTGCTGCCGTTCCTCAAGTCGACGGTCGACCAGCCGCCGGACCTGCGAGTCCTCCTCCGCACCCCGGTGTTCGTGCCCGAGTCGATGTCCATCGACGACCTGCTCCACGAGTTCCAGCGGCGCAAGGTGCACCTCGCGGTCGTGCTCGACGAGTACGGCGGGACCGCGGGTCTCGTCAC
>JANNHX010000289.1:0-3299 GCA_031404615.1 Chloroflexota bacterium | reverse complement strand
GTGTGGAGCTTGAACGGCGTGGAGCCCACGACGCCCCAGCCCTGGACCACCACCGTGTAGTTGCCGGCGGCCGGGTTGAGGAGGTTGACCTCCTCGGCCGACGTGCCGGACCCACTGGAGCCGACGATGGTGCCCCCGCTGTTGGCAACGCACATGTCGATGTCGCTGCCGGCGTTGACGTCGGCATCGAACAGCGAGAACCGCGCGTACGTGGTCCCGGCGGGGACCACGACGTCGATCTTCTGGGCGTTCGGCGAGGCGAGGGAGCAGGTGCTATCCGTGGGATCGTCCGGAACGACGCCCGGGGTCAGCGTGGGCGCCACGAGGCCGCGCGCCGTCGCCGTGAACGGCCCGTCATAGCCGAACGTGACGCTGTAGCTCCCGTTGACCTCGGCCGGGGCCGCGAGGGCGACCGGCCGGACAACCATCGGGATGCGGACGTTGTGTGAGCCGTGGGTCCAGGTGAGCTGGCCGCCGGTGTACGCGTTGAGCGTTGCGCTGGTGCGGGTGAACGCCACGCTGAACGACTTGGTCTGGCCGGGATTGAGGACGAGGGTTGACGGGCTCACCACGACGGTGAAGCCCGCCATGCCGGTGGTCGACGCCGTGTACGTGGCCGCGGAGCTTCCAACGTTGGTCACCCTGCGGGTGACCATCTCGACGCCCGCCAGATCGCCGATGGAGATCGAGGCGGTGTTCAGGTCGCTGGTGTTCTTGGAGAAGCCGGCGGCCCAGAGGCTGCCGCAAAGGGTGGCGAGCCCCTGCGGCTGGGTCGCGCAGATGAACGCGATCCAGTCGTTCCAGGACGAGTCGTAGACGAGGCCCGGATCCGCCGCCGAGTTCGGCTTCACGTGGCCGGCGCCCTGGCGGAAGATCAGGATCGGGTTGTTGCTCGCGGCGGGCGGGGTTCCGCCATCGAGCACGTCGGTTGCCGTCGTCATGAGGGCCGACTTGATCGCCATCGGCGACCAGTTCGGATGGAGGTCCTTGAGCAGGGCCCCGAGGCCAGCGACGTGCGGGCTGGACATCGAGGTGCCGCTGTAGAGGTCGAAGTCGCGGCCGGCGTTGCCTGGCGGCGCGACGGCGGCCAGGATGTCCTGGCCGGGGGCCATGAGGTCTGGCTTGAGCAGATCGCCGCCGGTCGCGAGGAGCGGGCCGCGCGACGAGAACGACGCCGTGAACGGCGCCGGAGCCGTGGCGATGATCGTGGCCTGGTTGATGGTGGCCGTGGCCCCGGCGGTCGCGGCGTAGGCCTTGACGGCTGCGCGGTCCGTGCTCTGGAGGTGGACCGTCGGGACGAAGTGGAAGTCGGCATTGATCGAGTTGACCGCGGTGTTCACCAGGATCATGCCGACGCCGCCGGCCTGCTGGACGGCCAAGCTCTTGTTGACGCGCGCCGTGACGCCACGGTCGCAGAGCACGATCTTGCCCGCCACCTTGGCGGGATCGAGCACCGCGCCGCCGTCGTCCGCGCCATAGCACAGCGCGAGCTGGCCGGGATCGGCGCCCGCCAGGCCGGCGTCGACGGAGTCAATGAGCGGGACGGGGCCAACCGGAGTCGCCACCGAGGCACCGTTGTAGGTGATGCCGTTGCCGAGCGTCACGGAGCCCTGGCCGTCACGGTTGTGGGTGCCGGCGGCCACAGTCGTGAGCCACGGCCCGGGATGGGCGACCGTGCTCGTGGTGGGGCCGCTGTTGCCCGCGGACGCAGCGACGAAGATGCCCGCGTCGGCCGCGTACATGAACGCGATCTCGACCGCGTCGCGGACGTTCGTCGTGCTGCCGCTGATGGAGAAGTTCATGACGTCCACGCCGTCGGCGACCGCCTGGTCGATTGCGGCGACGCTGTCGCTTGAGAAGCAGCTGCCGCCTGCGCCGGTCTCCCAGCAAACCTTGTAGGCCGCAATGCGGGCCCGCGGTGCGATACCGCTGATGGCGCCGAAGACGGCGGCCGGGCCGGTGGTCGGGACCTTGGCGTTCCCGCCCGCCGTGCTGGCGGTATGGGTGCCGTGCCCGCCGAAGTCGCGGGGTGAGTTGTATTCCCAGGGGAGCTGGGCGTCGATCCCAGCGTTGCCGCCCCAGCCCGCGTTGAAGAACCGGGCGCCGATGAGCTTCTGGTTGCAGTTGGAGGCGGTGAACTGCTCACCCGGCACGCACCGGCCGTGCCAGCCGGGGATCTGCTGGTAGGCGCGCCTGGCGCCCGAGCTCGAGCTCGGGATTCCCTGGGCATCGACGCGGTCGGCGAAGCTCAGGCTCTCGGGCCAGGCGCCGCCGTCGATGATGCCGATGATCACGTTCTCGCCCTTGGCCTGCGTCCACAGGCCGCCGGGGTCACTGAGGCCGAGGAACGCCGGCGTCGACGACGTGTCCAGCGTCAGCTTCTCGTCTGCGGCGACGGAGAGGACGCCCGACTGCGTCGCCATCTTGTTGGCCTGCGCCGCGGTCATCGTTGCCGCGAAGCCGTTGTAGCTGTAGACGTAGTTGTAGAGGTTCTTGCCGCCCGTTGCCTTGAGAGCGGCGGCCTGCTTGCCGCTCAGGAACTTGGCGTACTTGACGACGTCGGTGCCGAGCGGGTCGATCTTCTGGCCCGCCTTGGGCGCCGTGGCATTCAGGCCCTTCGTCCCTCCCTTGTAGGCGACCACGGGCGGATCGGCCATCTGGACGATGAACGTCCCGTCCTTGGTGAATGTGGTAGCGGGCGCCTTCGCCGCCACCGACGCCGGGAGCACGGCTGCGAGCAGCAGCATGCTTCCCAGCACTGCCAGGAACCTCCGGTTCATGGTCCTCCTCGTGGGCGGAGCCCACCTCGCGGGCCACCCTCCTCCGGGCGGCCCTCCTCCTCTGGGACGCGACGACCAACCGTCGCTGCGTGGGCCCCGGCCGGGAAACCGAGGCCCACCGGATGCCGGCGCCGCAGCGCCGGTCGCTACTTGACGCGAGCGTAGACGGCGGCGTGCGCCACCAGCTCGTCGCCGGACTTGATCACCAGCCAGGCCTGCTTGTCACCGATGCCCGCGGCCTTCGCGAAGACCGCGTTCACGGTGAAGGTCACAGACGTGCCGGGGGCGAGGTGCACGAGCGAGGTGCCCGTCGTGAACGTGACGCCCTGCGCTCCGCCGTTGGCCATGATCCCGACGGTCCAGTCCACCGCGGCATCGCTGGCGTTCTTGAGGGTCACCGCCACCGACCTGGTGACGCCCGAGCCGCGCGGCGTGGCGCCGAAGCTCACGCTGACCGGATCGAGGAGCGCCGTGGCGCCCGCGGCCGATTCGACGTTGACGCGACCGGCGCCGGACAGG
>JANNHX010000288.1:0-8429 GCA_031404615.1 Chloroflexota bacterium | reverse complement strand
CCGGGGTGATCGGCGTCTCGCTGGCGCCGATGTCGAAGCCCAGGCGCGTCATCTCCGCCTTGAACCGGCGAGTGTTCGCCCAGAGCCGCTCGATGAGCTCCGGCTCCTCGACCATGATCCGGATCGCCTCGCGGCAGGCCGCGGCGACGGCGGGCGGGTGGCTCGTCGAGAACAGGAACGGCCGCGCGCGCTGGACGAGCACGTCCCGCAGGGCCTGCGACCCGGCCACGTACCCGCCGAGCACGCCGACGGCCTTGGACAGGGTGCCGACCTGGATCGCGACCCGGCCCTCGAGCCCGAAGTGACTCACCGACCCGCGCCCGTCGCTGCCCAGGACCCCCGAAGCGTGGGCGTCGTCGACCATGACCGCGGCGCCGAATGCCTCCGCGACCTCGACGATCCCGGGTAGCGGCGCGATGTCGCCGTCCATCGAGAACACGCCGTCCGTCACGATGAGGATGAGGCGGTACGGCTCACCAGATCCGTCGCGACCCTCCTCGACTGCCTCCGCCAGGACCTCGCGCAGGGAGTCGATGTCAGCGTGCCTGAAGACCTTGCGCGGCGCCTTCGAGAGACGCATGCCGTCGATGATGCTGGCGTGGTTGAGCTCGTCGGAGACGATGAGATCCGTCTCGCCCGTGATCGTGGGGATGACGCCGGTATTGGCCGTGAAGCCGGACTGGAACGTAAGGACCGCCTCGGTGTGCTTGAACTCGGCGAGCTCCGCCTCGAGGGCCTCGTGGAGCGTCATCGTGCCCGCGATGGTGCGCACGGCCCCCGAGCCCGCGCCGAACTGCTCGACGGCCTCGATCGCCGCCCGCTTCATGCGCGGGTGGTGCGAGAGCCCGAGGTAGTCGTTGGAGCTGAGGCTGATGACGCGCCGGCCATCGAGCGAGACGATGGGTCCCTGCGCGGAGCTCATGATCCGCAGCGGCCGGAAGAGATGGCGCTCCCGGAGCGCCGCCAGCTCCTCGTCCAGGAAGGCGAGGGGATTCGGGGTCATTGGGTCGGTCACCTCACGTTGGGTTGGGCGCGCACGCTCCGACGGCCGAGGCGACGCTCCTGCTAGCCATCGGCCGGAGGATTCGCGATGCCGTATCCATGGATGCCTCCAGCGCGGTGCGCCTGCCGGTCAGCCGGTCCAGTCCAGGAGGACCTTGCCCGAACCGCCGGAGCGGGCGGTCTCGAACGCGGCCTCGTGGTCCCGGAACCCGAAGCGGTGGGTGATGGCGGGCGTGATGTCGAGGCCCGACTGGAGCATCACCGTCATCTTGTACCAGGTCTCGTACATCTCCCGACCGTAGATGCCCCGGATCGTGAGCAGCTTGAACACGATCTCGTTGACGTCCAGGCTGATGTCCGCGGTGGGGATGCCGAGGATCGCGATCGAGCCGCCGTGCGCCATGTTGTCCATCGCGCTGCGGATCGCGGCGGACGCGCCGGACATCTCGAGCGCCACGTCGAAGCCCTCGACCATGCCCAGCTCGCGCTGCACCTCCCCGAGGTCGCGCTCCCGCGGGTCGACGGCGACTGTGGCGCCCATCCGCTCGGCGATGGCCCGGCGGACCGGGTTGGGTTCCGAGACGACGACGTAGCGGGCGCCGGCGTGGCGGACGACCGCCGTCGCCATCAGCCCGATGGGCCCCGCACCCGTGATCAGAACGTCCTCGCCCAGGACCGGGAACGCGAGAGCCGTGTGCACCGCGTTGCCGAAGGGGTCGAAGATCGAGGCAACCTCCTCGTCGACTCCAGGCCAGTGGTGCCAGACGTTGCTCATCGGCAGCACGACATACTGCGCGAAGGCGCCGTCCCGGCCGACGCCCAGGCCCACGGTGTTGGCGCACAGGTGGCGGCGGCCGGCGAGGCAGTGGCGGCACCGCCCGCACGTCACGTGGCCCTCGCCGCTGACGACGTCGCCCGGGTGGAAGTCCACGACGTTGGAGCCCACCTCCACGATCTCACCCACGAACTCGTGCCCGGTGATCAGCGGCGGCTCGATGGTCCGGGCGGCCCACGGGTCCCACGCATCGATGTGGAGGTCGGTGCCGCAGATGCCTGTCTTGTGGACCCTGATCAGGACGTCGTTGATGCCGGGCCGGGGATCCGGGACGTGTTCCAGCGACAGGCCCGGTCCGGGCGCGGTCTTCACCAGGGCGAGCATGGGCGGCTCCCGTATTCCGGCTCGCGGCCGAGCCCCCGCGTCAGGGGACCGGCCGAGGGTCCTCGGTCCAGTCGACGATCGGATTCTCCACCACGCCGATGCCCTCGATCTCGCATCGGACGCGGTCGCCGGGCTCCAGGAACACCGGCGGATCGCGGAACACGCCGACCCCCGCGGGGGTTCCGGTGGCGATGAGGTCACCGGGCTCGAGCGTGATGTGCTTCGAGATGAAGCTCACCAGCGCGGGCACGTCATTGATCATGTTGACGGTATTGCCGTCCTGCATCAGGACCGGGATGCCCGCGCTCTCACCCGCGCCCTCGCCCGGGATCCGCCAGCTGCGGAGCGCCAGACCGGCGCGCGGGTCCACATCGTCCACCGAGACGAAGGTGGGGCCCATGGGCAGGAACGTGTCCGAGCCCTTGGCGCGCAGCCACTGGCCGTCGCCCTTCTCGCCCTCCCGGAGGGCCTGCGGGTTGCCCTGCCAGTCGCGGGCGCTGACGTCGTTGACCACGACGTAGCCGGCGACGGCGTCGAGTGCCTCAGCCGGGCTCACGCGGCGGGTCACCTTGCCGATGACGACGCCCAGCTCCACCTCGAGGTCGAGGGCGCGGGTGCCCTCGGGGCGGATCACGGGATCGCCGTCACCGACGATGGCGTTCGTGAACTTGGAGAACAGCATCGGGCGGTCCGGCACGCCTCGGCCGCCCTCCGTGACGTGGTCCGCGTAGTTGAGTCCGATGCAGATGATCTTGCCGGCCTGGATCTGGTTGAGGGCCGCCGCGGGCCGGCGGCGGTCCAGCTCCACGAGCGGCGAGCCCGCCTTGAGCGCGCGCTTCGTCGCCCGGCGGATCTCGCCCAGCCAGTCGTCCTCGAAGCCGATCTGGAACCCGATGCCCATGTGCGTGTCGATGGCCGGGTGCAGCCTGCCGCGCTTCTCGAGCTGGGATCCGGTCAGCAGGCGGCCGTCGACGAGCACGCCAAACCGCTCGTCGCCACAGCGGTCGTAATAGGCGTAGAGGCGCATCGGGGCTCCGATCAGCTCGCGGCCGGGCTCGGCTCCGCGGTCGCGCCGGCCGACGGGCTCGCGGAGGGGACGCCGCACTGGGGCTCGGGCGGGGCGACGAACCGGCCGTCGCTGACGCGCTCGCCATAGCGCAGGTAGAAGTCGTAGACCTTCGCGGAGTCGAGGGTGTCGAGATAGAGGACGCGGTCCCAGATCAGGGCCGCGTACCGGGTGGGCAGCTGGTCGAACTTCGCGACGACCGGGCCCACGGTGCCCGCGGGCAGCTCGCAGATGGCACTGCTCGGGAAGCCCGCCGCCGTATCGCGCAGGGCCCCGATCCCCGCGGCGTCGCAGGCACCCTTCTCGCAGGAGTAGAGGAGGACCAGGCCGCCGTGCTCCAGGTTGTGGATCCAGCCGTTGGGCAGGCTCAGGTCGTCCGGGCCGTAGACCTTGGGCTCGAGGGGGCCGAAGCCGACCTTGTTGATGTGCTTGCCCGACGCGGGCGGGCAGACGGGGTAGGTGACCTTGTCGCCGGTCTGGACGTGGCCTTGGCCCTGGTCCGGCTGGACCTGGCCGAGCTCCCCGCCCACATCGACCAGGGGCGTGTCCACGGTCGAGCACGCGTACGCGGGCGCGGCCGCGCTGCTGAAGACCGCGAGCCCGACGCCGACGACAGCCGCGATCACGACGACGGCCAGGATCGGCGTCCGGAACCGCTGGAGCGTCGTCTGCTCCGGCGGACGGCGGCGCGAGGTCTCCCGACGGCCCGCGCGGGTGGAGCCGGCCGGGCCGGTGCTGGGGGTGCCGGCGGTGTGCGGCTGGCCGCTGTCCTTGTGGGGCGGTTTGCGGGAGTCGGTCACGGGTGGTGCTCCGGGCAGGGGACCCGCGGGGCCGGGGACGGACCGGCGGCCGCGACACCGCGAGGGTCCGCGATGCTCCGGGAAGGGTAGCGCCACCCGCGCTCACGCGCGTGCGCGGGGCCGGTCCGGCCCGGACCGGACCGGGAGACGGCGTGACCGGCCGGGAATCCTGAGCCGGGCCGCCCTGCGCGACGACCCGGCCCGAGGCTGCGTTCCGAGGCCATTGGAGGAGAGCCCCGGCGCGGCCGAGACGCGCCCGTCCGCCTCCGTACCGTAGGCGCGGGCGGGGGGGTGCGCATCGGGCGAATTGCCGGGGTGGGTGTGGGCCCGCCGCCGACACCCGGTGGCTGGACGGCTGCTCAGCCCTCGCCGGTGGCGTGGGCGACGCCGGGCAGCGCGGTCGCTGCGCGTGCCGGCCTGTGGGACAGCCGCCGCGCCAGGGAGGCGGCGCCGTGCGCGAGGGACGTTGCCACGCCTGCGCCATCCGGGCCGGCGGGCAGGGGGAGGATGTCGGCGCGCCGGTGCAGCTCGCGCCAGGCCTCGTCCGCCGCACGGTGGTGCGCGTCGATCACGTCATCCATGATCAGCAGGCTGAGTCGCTCCAGGCCCATCGTGGTTCCTCCAGGGGGGACGCCGCTCGCGGCGGAACCAGAGGCTATGCGGGCGTCCGTGGTCCGGACATCGGGCGAATCGCCCGGGTGGTGTGTCGTCCCGCCGACAGGCTCGCCGGGCGGGTGCCCGGGGTGGTCGGCCGTGCGAACCGGCGCGGCCCATGCGGGGATCGGTGGATCCGGCCTACGGCTCGTTGAGCCAGGGGCGGATCTCGGGCCGGGTGAGGCCGAAGAAGAGCAGGATCGCGAGGATGCCCACGAACAGCGCGGCGACCGGCTGTGCGGCGAGGAGCAGCAGCGGGACGGCGGGCAGCGTCAGCGTCGAGAGGCCGAGGGCGAGCACGCGACTCGCCTCCTTGCGCTGGATGACGAGCGTCGTCGTGAAGATCGTGTACGCGAGCAGGACCATGACCACGATCCCGGGGCCCGAGATCGGCGCGCTGATCGCCTGGTCGATGACCCAGCGGAGCGAGACACCGATCAGCCCCAGGATGAGGAAGGCATAGCCGAGGAAGATGCGCACGCCGCCGGGCATGTCGAGGAGCGCTCTGAGCATGGCCCGATGATGCCACCAACCGCTCGGGAGGGGTCGCGCCCGCGGGCCGTGGGCCCCCAGCTGCCGGTTCGCCGGCCCCGGAGCGGAACCTTCCCGCACACTTCCCGCAAGCCCCTTGACACTTCCGGGGTGCCCTACTAATCTCCGCTAAACCGGTTTGCTAAACCGGTTTTGTAATCACCCGTTGGCATCCCGTCGGAGCGGAGCTGCGGATCCATGGGCACCATTGCGGTCCTGGATCCGCCCCCGAGCCCGCCACCCCGAGGGGCCGCCGCAGCGAGGAGACCGTGGAGGAGCGGACCCCGCGACGGCCGCGCATCGCCGACGTCGCCCGTGAGGCGGGCGTGTCGAAGACGGCGGTCTCGTTCGCGTTCAACAGCCCTGATCGGCTTGCGCCAGAAACGGCCAGCCGCATCCGGGATGTTGCCGATTCCCTCGGCTACCGACCGCACCCGGTCGCGCGGATGCTCACCCAGCGCCAGACCCACACCATCGGCGTGCTCACGCCCCAGGCGCTGTCGGTCATCTTCTCGAACCCCTTCTTCGGTGCCTTCTCAGAGGGCGTGGCCCTCGGCGCCGAACAGGCGGGCTACGCGCTCCACTTCATCTCGCCGCTCCACGGCAGCCTCGCCAGCGCGATGGGTCGCGCCACGGTGGACGGCGTGGTGGCGATCGGGCTGTCGGCGAGCCACCCCGAGGTCGAGCAGATCCGCGCCGCGGGCGTGCCGCTCGTGATGGTGGACTCGTCCGCCCTGCCGGACCAGCCGGGCGTGGAGATCAACGACGAGGGCGGCGCACGGGCCGCCGCGGACCATCTCCTCGGCCTCGGCCACCGCGACCTGCTGGTCGTGGGCGTCGAGCCGCCGGCCCCCGAGATCGAGAGCGAGCCTGACGGCACCACGGCCCGCCGCATGCGCGGTTATGTCGCGGCCCTCGCGGCCCGCGGCCTGGAGCTGCCGGACAACGCCGTCGTGGTCGCGCCGGCCAGCATCGAGGGCGGTATCGCCGCCATGCGCCGCGCCTGGGAGGACGGCCTCCGTCCCACAGGCGTGCTCGCGATGTCGGACGCGATGGCGATCGGTGTCCTGCGGGCCGCGCGCGAGCTGGGCCTCCGGGTGCCGGAGGACATCTCCGTCGTCGGGTTCGACGACATCGACATCAGCCAGCACACGAACCCCCCGTTGACCACCGTGCACCAGCCGATCCGCCAGAAGGGCGAGAGCGCGGTGCGGGTGCTCCTGTCCGTCGTGGAACGACGGGATCTACCCCCGGAACAGCTCCGGCTCGAGACGCGGCTCATCATCCGCGGCTCGACGGGGCCAGCGCCGCGTCGGCGGCAGGAGGTGGACCGGGCCCGAAGCTGAGACGAGGGGCGGCGTGCGGACGCTTTGTTCGCCCGGCATGTCACGCCCGTTGCGACAAACGATCGTGGCACGTCGGCTGCCGACTTCACGGCCCCAGGGCCGGACCCGGCCCGACGCGACCGGCACCGCCGGTCGACCTATGTAGGCAACCAAGTTGGTTTCTTGGAGGAGATCGACACACACATGAAGACCAAGATGCGGCTCGTCGCCCTGTTCGCGGGCGCGGCCATCTTCGCCGCGGCGTGCGGTGGCTCTGCGGCCACCCCCGCCCCCACCACAGCCCCCGCCACGCAGGCCCCGGCGACCACGGCCCCCGAGAGCATGGCCCCCGAGAGCACCGCTCCTGAGAGCCAGGCCCCGACGACGGAGCCCCTCGTCGGCGAGATCACCCTCTGGCACAGCTATGGCTCCGGCGGCGGCGAGACGGGCGCCTTCATGAAGACGCTCGGCCAGATCACCGCCGCCAACAAGGAGCTCAAGGTCAACGTCGTCGAGCAGCCGTTCAGCGACATCTTCAACGGCTGGAACACCGACGTCGCGGCCGGCGGCGGCCCCGACATGTTCATCGCCCCCAACGACAGCCTGTTCAGCCAGGCTGACGCCGGCGTCCTCGCCGACCTCACCGCGGCGCTCGAGGGCAAGCTCGAGGGCTGGAGCCAGGTCGCCGTCGACGGCTCGAAGGTGGACCTCGGCCAGGGCCCGAAGATGTTCATGGTCCCCGAGTCCCTCAAGGCCGTGGCCATGTGGTACGACAAGAGCAAGGTCGCGACCGCGCCGGCCACCACTGACGCTCTCCTCGCAGGCGTCAAGGACGGCTCGATCAAGCTCGGCATCCACCAGGACAGCATCTACTTCAACTTCGGCTGGGCCGGCGCCTTCGGCGGCAAGCTGATGGACGACACCGGCAAGTGCGTCGCCGACCAGGGTGGCTGGGCGGACGCATTCGCCTACCTCGCCGAGCTCAAGAAGGCCGGCGCGACGTTCTACACGGACGGCAACATCCTCGGGCAGGACTTCGCGGCCGGCAAGATCAACGTCACCATCGACGGCCCGTGGCAGACCGCGAACTTCGTCAAGGCTCTCGGCGACAACGCCGCCGTCGCCAACATGCCCGGCGCGACCGGCACCGCCAACCCTCTCACGGGCGTTGACGGCTGGTACCTCAACCCCAACAGCAAGAGCCTCGACCTGGCCACCAAGCTGGCCCTCCAGCTGGTCGCCGCCGCGAGCGAGCAGACGATGACCAACGACGCGGGCCACGTGCCCGCCGCCCCGGGCGTAACGATCACCTCCGCCACCGTCCAGGGCTTCGCCGACCAGGCGGCCGCAGGCTTCCCGCGCCCGCAGAACAAGCAGTTCGGCGGCTTCTGGGGCCCCTTCGGCGATGCGATGAACCAGGTCCTCGACAAGGGTGCTGACCCGACGCAGGCCGTCACCGACGCCTGCAAGCTCATGAACGAGGCGAACGGCCTCTAGCCTTCGCTGACACTTCGCGCGATCCCGGGGGCGCCCATGCGGCGCCCCCGGATCGTTCCCGGTCCGCGCTCCGGCCAAGCGGGAGCCCGATCCGGGGCCGATACTGCCCCACGACGACCCCGAGCGACGATGCAGGAGGAGGCGAGTCCCAGGGATGGCCACTTCGACAGCGGTCCTGCCGCCGCGCAAGAAGCCCCGCCAGTGGCGAAAGTCGGCTTCGCCCTACCTGTACCTGGTGCCGGCCTTCATCGTGATGGCGATCATCACGGTCTACCCGCTGATGTACCAGGTCTGGATGTCCTTCACGGACTTCGGCCTGAAGCACTTCAACGTCAACAACAAGGTGCCACCGAACTTCGTCGGCCTTGACAACTACGTCCGCATCGCCGGCAGCA
>JANNHX010000287.1:0-4393 GCA_031404615.1 Chloroflexota bacterium | reverse complement strand
GGGCACGAGGTCGATGCACAACTGCAGCAGCAGGACGTGCGCCTGACGATGGGCGGCGAGCCCACTTTCGTCGCCGTCGCCGACCGCGACGCCGGCGAGTGGAACACCGACGCGCTCGGCCCCACCAAACGCGGCCTGGCGACCGAACTGGTACAGCGCTTGCGCGACAAATACGGCCAGGGCGGCGGCTTCCTGCACTTCGGCCAGGGCAAGTGGTACCCGGGTGAGCAGCTGCCGCGCTGGGCGCTGAACATCTGCTGGCGCGGCGACGGGCAGTCTTGCTGGGAAGACCCCTCGCTCTTTGCCGACGAACGCGATGCGCACGCCTACACGGCGCAAGACGCGCAGCGCTTCACGCAAGCTCTTACGCGCCGGTTGGGCCTGGCACGATCGACGGGGTCGCAGCATCCTCTCCGTTCGGGACCAGGACACGTTCAAGACGTCGCTGCGACGCAAGCGCCTCATGACGCTCGTGCACCTGTACCTGATCCACCGCTACCGCGTGGACTCGGTGCATTACGTCAGCCCGACCGACGACAACCGCGTCCAGACCGAGCGAATGCAGGCGCTGGGCCTCTACGGGGACGTCACTACGGAGGTCGGCGAGATCATCGTGGCCGACGTCAACGCGGCCCGCGTCGCCGAGCTCCTGGCGCCCGACCGGGTCGCGCTCGGCCAGTTGATCAGCAAGCAGGGATGAGGCATTCCCCTCAGGGTCGACGCCCGTGTCGCGGCCCGATCGTCGGCCTCGCGCCTTGTCCCGGACAAGCAGAAACCCCGGGGTGGTCGGGTCCCGGGGTTTCAAGGTGAGTCGGTGGTTGCGGGGAGGGGATTCGAACCCCTGACCTTCGGGTTATGAGCCCGACGAGCTGCCGCTGCTCCACCCCGCGACTGCCACCTTACCGGCGATCGCCCGATCCGTCAAAGGAAGCTTCGGCGCGTGCGCTGAGCGCCTCGCGCCACGTCGCCACGGCGAGCGGCCACCACCGCTCGAGGAACCGCGGCGACCCGTACCAGTCGCGGCCGATCCCCTGCCCGTGCGCCGCGTCGTCGAGCTCGAGCTGCGGGACGCCCGGCAGCAGCGACGAGGCGAGCGGGATGAGCCCGTCGCCCTCGATCTCGTCGCGGCCGCGCGCCGGCGTGAGGCCGTCGTAGGCGGCGAAGGTGCGCCGCTCCCCGATCGACCCGTGCCGCCGTCCCACGACCCTGCGTGACCCCACGGCGAGATACCCGGTCCGCGGCGCGAACGCGGCGCCGGGGACGACGCGGTTCACGAAGTCCGCGGCCAGCGCCCCGACCCGGCTCCGCGTCTCGACCTCGAGGGTCACGACGTGCGGCGTCCCGAGCGTGACGATCGCCCCGATCCGCGACGACCCGTTGAGCCGGCGCCCGGCGAACGGCTCGGGCGAGGTGAGGAGGCGCGCCGAGACGCCGCCCGCGGAGTGGCCGATGACCAGGATCGGCGCTCCGCCCGCGAGGGTCTCCGACCGGCGCGACGCCTCCAGGAGGCCGCGGCCGGACCGGGTCAGGATCGGGCCAAGGCCCCGGTAGGCGGCGATCAGCCAGTCCATCGCCCAGACCCGCGCCACCACGACGTCGGCGGCGCCGGCCACCAGCAGGTCACGGGTGAACGCCCGGTACATGGGCGGCGACGTGAGGAACCCGCCCAGGACCAGCACGACCGGCGCGGGCGGGCGCCCGTCCAGGACCTCGCCCACCCATGGCGCCCGCGACGCGGTCACGCGGCCACCTCCGCGGCGCCCACCGGAGGGGCCGGGAGGCGGCGCGGCTGCATCGCGTCGTAGAGGCGCCGCCGGCCCAGGAGCAACCCCACGGCCAGGAACCCCATCCCCGCAATCCCCACCGCGTAGAACGGGAAGTGCAGGTTGATCTCGGCGAGCGCGCCCGCGGACAGCGCGGCGACGATCGTCCCGACCGTGCCCGCGCCGCCGACAAGGCCCTGGGCCGTCGACGTCCGACCGGCCGGCGCGGCCCGCGCGACCAGCAGGAAGATCGCCGGCGACGCCATCGCGAACGCCGTCCCCTCCACGAGCCCGAACACGATCATCCACCACACGGCCGGCACCATCGGGTAGATGAACCCGCAGGCCGCGACGCCGAACATGCCGACGACGAGCGGCAAGTACCCCCCGGAGCGGTCGATGAACCGGCCCATCCAGGCCGAGAGCAGCAGCGGCGGCAACCCGAACGTGAAGAAGCTGATCCCGATGGCGGTCACGTCCGCGCCGAGCGAGGTCATGTACACGCTCCAGACGACCTCGTAGGTGCCGCCGGCGTAGTACATGCCGATCGAGAAGAAGATCGCAGCGACGAAGAGCAGATTGAACAGCTGCTTGGGGCGGGCCCAGCCGCGGGCCTCGTCGGCGTCGATCTCCTCCGGGGTCTGGCTGTGACCCGCGTGCACATGCCCGACCTCGGGCACCAACACGACGATGAGCACCGCGGAGACGAGCAGCGAGATGCCCGCGACCCAGAACACGACCTCGGGCCGGCCGGTGATCCCCGCCGCGAGCCCGCCGATCGCCGGCCCCAGCATGAATCCGCCGGTCTGCGCCGCGCCGTAGAGCCCGAAGGCCTCGCCCTGGCGGTCGGGCGGGTTGGCGTCGACGAGGTACGCGCGCGCCGCCGGGTCGTACATCGCAGCGGCGAGCCCCGAGAGCGCGCGCAGGACGATGAACGGGACCGGGCCCACGATGAACAGCGGCAGGACGGCGAACACCGAGGCCAGCAACAGACCGGTGATCATCATCGTCCGCCGTGGCGCCCGGTCCGCGAGCCAGCCGAAGACGGGCTCGCCCACGAGCCGCGCGGCCGGCCACGCCGCCACGACGATGCCGAGCGTCGGCAGGTCCACGCCGTGCGCCTGGAAGTAGAGCGGCAGGATCGGGAGCAGCGCGCCGAAGCCGAGCCAGATGGTGCTCTCGGCGATGAGGAGCGGCACGACCGGCCCCCATCGGGCCAGCCAGCCTTGGAGGCGTCGTCTCACGGTTCGATCCTGGTGCGTCGGTCCGCAGATCGTAGCCGGTCTGGGCTCCGGGTCCCTCGGCGGGCGCACGGCCCGGGACCGCGCGGCCGACCCCCTATGATCGGGGCATGACACCCGGTCTCATCCTGGTCCTGCTCGTCGCCATGCTGCTGGCGATGCTCCCGGTGTGGCGGCTGCACCGGGCCGGCTGGCGCCCGGGCGTGCTGTTCTGGGCGTGGGTGGTCTATGCCGTGGCGCTGCTCGCCGTGATCCGGCTCCCCGGCCCGGCGCGCTTCCTGCTGCCGATCCTGGTGCTCGCGTTCGTGGCGCCGTTCGTCGCCGGGCCCGAGCGCCTGTCGCGGGTCCTGGGCCCGCGGACCCCGAAGCCGCACCCGATCATCGACGTCACCCCAAGGCCGCGCCCCGGCCTGCCGAAGCCGGGGCCCGGGCTGCCGGAGCCGCCGCGGAACGTCACGCCCGACGACGACGACCGGGGTGGAGACACGAGCTGACCACGCGGGTCGCACCGAACGTGAGCCGAGGGTCGGGCGAGCGCCTGGCGATCGGCTAGAGTCGGTTCGTGGCCGGCCAGCAGTTCGATCGCTCCCCGTGGCTCCTGGAGCCCGACATCTCGTTCCTCAACCACGGCTCGTTCGGGGCGTGCCCGGAGCCCGTCCTGGAGGCCCAGCGGGCCTGGCGCGACCGCATGGAGCGCGAGCCGGTCCGCTTCCTGGACCGCGATCTCGAGGGGCACCTCGACGAGGCCAGGACCCAGGTTGCCGCGTTCCTCGGCGCGGACGCCGACGGCCTCGCCTTCGTCCCCAACGCGACCACCGGCGTGTCGACCGTCCTCGCGTCCCTGCGCTTCAACCCGGGCGACGAGCTCCTCGCCTGCGACCACGAGTACAACGCCACGCTCAACGCGCTGCGGGCCGCCGCCGACCGCGACGGGGCGCGTGTCGTCCTCGTGGAGGTTCCGTTCCCGATCTCGGACCCGTCGCAGGTCGTGGAGGCGTACCTGGAGGCCGTGACGCCGCGGACCCGCCTCGCGCTCGTGAGCCACGTGACCTCACCCACGGCCCTCGTCATGCCGGTCAACGCCCTGGTGCGCGAGCTGGACCGCAGGGGCGTCGACACGCTCGTCGACGGGGCGCACGCGCCCGGGATGCTGGCGCTGGACCTCGAGGCCCTCGGAGCGGCGTACTGGACCGGCAATGGGCACAAGTGGCTGTGCGGACCGAAGGGCTCGGGGGTCCTCCATGTCCGCGCCGACCTCCGGGCGGGGATCCGGCCACTCGTGACCTCGCACGGCGCGAATGATGACCGGACCGATCGATCGCGCTACCGGCGCTCCTTCGACTGGACCGGGACGTCCGACCCGTCCGCCTACCTCGCGATGGCGGCGGC
>JANNHX010000286.1:0-4667 GCA_031404615.1 Chloroflexota bacterium | reverse complement strand
GATCTCGCCCAGCTCGATGCGCTGGTCGGCAACGGGGGTGGGGGAGCGGGCTCGGTCGCGGGCCAGCCGGCCCATCCAGGCTCCCCCTTGCCTCCGCCGCCCGTCAGCGCGATCCCACCCGTGATACCGCCGGGACCGCCGGCCGGTCCTCCGCCAGCGCCCGTGTACGGCACTCCGACCCCCGCGCCGGGTCAAGGCTATGTGCCCGCGCCATCGCCCGCGTACGCCGCCAGCTACCCGCCGCCCGGCGCGGAACCCGGCATGACCTGGGCGCCGCCCCCGTCGTACGGTGCCCCCACCGGCCCGGGCGGCGGGCTCGAGTTCGCAGGCGTCGGGGGCCGCTTCGTCGCGTGGCTGCTCGACGGGGTCCTGCTGGGCGTCGTCGGGGCGGTGATCTCGTGGGTCATGTTCCTGGTCGTCGTCGGCACCGGCGACTGGACGACCTTCTTCCTGAACGGCAGCTCCGCGACGGGGGGCACGATTCTCGACGACGGCTTCATCGGCCGGGTGTTCATCGTGTCGCTGGTGGTCGGAATCATCACGACGGGGATCAACCTCGCCTACTTCGTGCTCCAGTGGTCGAGCCGGGCCCGAGCGACCTTCGGCATGCGGCTCCTCGGCCTCGAGCTCGGCAACGCCGCGGACGGCCGGACGCTGGACCGCGGGCAGGCCTTCAAGCGCTGGCTCGCGATGGGCGAGTGGGCCAGCCTCCTGGCGATCGTCCCGGCGATCGGCGGCCTGGTCAGCCTCGCGCAGCTCGCCTGGTACCTCGTGCTGATGATCACCACGGCGAACAACCCGCGGCGCCAGGGCCTGCACGACCAGTACGCGGGGACGGCCGTCGTCCAGCCGGCCGGAAAGTCCAACAACGGGCTGATCATCGGGTGCCTGGTGCTGTTCGTCCTCGTCGTGATCGTGCTCCCGCTCGTCTCCATCGTCGCGCTCGTCTTCCTGGGCGGCCAGGTCGAGACGATCCTCTCGACCGTGGGCGAGTCCGTCTGACCGGGCTGACCGCGCCGGTAGACTTGCGGACGTGACCGACATCCGCCCCGACCCGCCCGCCGCGCTCGACCCGGAGCAGGTCGACGGGCTGCTCGACATGGACCCGGAGCGGTTCCGGGCGGCCGCGCATGTCGTCGTGGACCGGATCGCGGACTACCTCGAGGGGATCGAGGCGTACCCGGTGCTGCCGCCGGTGGAGCCCGGCACGATCGGGCCGCGGTTCGCCAAGCACGCCCCCGAGGGGCCGGAGCCGATGGACGCGATCCTCGCCGACATCGACCGACTCGTCTTCCCCAACGCGACCCACTGGCAGCACCCCGGGTTCTTCGCCTACTTCGCGACGTCCGCGTCCGGCCCCGGGATGCTCGGCGAGTTCCTGACCGCGGCCCTGGGCCAGAACCCGATGCTGTGGCGGACCTCGCCGATCGGCACGGAGCTCGAGGGCGTCGTGGTCCGCTGGCTGCGCGAGGGGTTGGGGCTGCCGGACGCGTTCGACGGCCTCCTCACGGACACCGCGTCCACGTCCACGCTCATCGCCATCGCCGCCGCCCGCGAGGCGGCAGGCCTGGATGCCGCGGCGATGGGCCTGGCCGCCCGCGAGGATGTCGGCCAGCCGCGGGTCTACGCCTCGGCGGAGGCGCACAGCTCGGTCGAGAAGGCGTGCATGACGCTTGGCCTCGGCCGGGCCGCCATCGTCAAGATCGCCACCAACGAGCGCTACGAGCTGGACCCCGCTGCGCTCTCGGCGGCCATCGCGCAGGATCGCGCCGGCGGCCGGCGCCCCATCGTGGTCGTCGCCACCATCGGCACGACATCGTCCACCTCGGTCGATCCGGTCGCGGCCGTCGCGGACATCGCGCAACGCGAGGGCCTGTGGCTCCATGTCGACAGTGCCTACGCCGGCGTCGTCGCGCTGCTCCCGGACCGTCGCGGCCCCTTCGCCGGCTGGGAGCGGGCCGACTCGATCGTCGTCAACCCGCACAAGTGGCTGTTCACGCCGCTCGACGCCTCGCTGCTGCTCTCGCGGCGGATGGACCAGCTGCGCGCCGCGTTCAGCCTCGTGCCGGAGTACCTGCGCACGCTCGACCGCGTGAGCCCGGTCCTGGACTACAACGAGTACCAGCCGCAGCTGGGGCGGCGGATGCGCGCGCTCAAGCTGTGGATGCAGCTGCGCTGGTTCGGCCTCGAGGGGATCCGGCGGCGGATCGCGTACCACCTCGAGCAGGCCGCGCTGTTCGCGGCCTGGGTCGACGCGGACCCGGACTGGGAGCGGCTGGCGCCGGCGCCGTTCTCGACGGTCTGCTTCCGCTACCGGCCCGCGCGCCTCGCCGGCCGCGAGGACGACCCTGTGGCCCACGCCTGGCTCGACACGACCAACACCGCCCTGATGGACGCGGTCAACCGGACGGGCGAGGTCTTCCTCTCCCACACCCGACTGGTCGACCGGTTCACGATCCGGATCGCCATCGGCAACCTGCGGACCGAGCCGCGCCACGTCGAACGGGCGTGGGCACTGCTCCGGCGGGAGGCCGCACGGCTCGACACTTTGGAGGCACCCGATGTCCGACCCGGTTGAGGTCCTGTACTTCTACCGCACGAAGTGGGGGAGCCACGACGAGTTCGTGGCCCTGTTCCGCAAGAACCACTGGCCGATCCTGCGCGAGTCATGGGACGCCGGCCGCTACGTCAACGTGGAGCTGTTCACGCCGCGCTTTCACGGGCAGGGGAGCGCCGACTGGGACGTGATGGTCTCGATCACGTATCGCGACTGGGCGGCGATCCAGGAGCACAGCGACCCGGCCATCGTTGAGGGGCTTTACCCGGACCAGGCCACGTTCACGGCCGAGGAGCAGCACCGGTTCGAGCTGCTCGAGGCGCACTGGGATGTCGTGCTGGAGACCCGCCCGCTCGAGCGCTAGGCAGGACGGTCGACCCGCCTCACCCGGCCTCGACCCGCCTCACCACATGTTCCCGGCGCCCGGGGTGTAGCTCGACCCCACCACGGTGTCGGCGATGAGCGTGCCCACGCGGACCACGCCCGGCGCGTCGACGAGCGGGGCGTCGAGGTGGATCTGGCCGCCGCTGATCGTCGTCGCGCCGCCGTCTGAGGACACCGGGCCGGCCGACGCCTCACCGCCGCCGGGCTCCGGGCCTGTCGCGTCAATGTCGGTGCTCAGCTCGTCGATCTCGACGACGCGTTGGACGGAGGGCCCCACCATCGACGCCACGGCGGCGTTGCCCGCGGTGCGCTGGAGGTGCATCAGGCCGGCCTCCGCGCCCCCGTGCGCCAGCCGTGGATCGCCCGGGCCGGAGATGGCGGGGGCCTGGTCATGCTCCGGCGAGCGGCGTCCGATGCCCGCGGGGGCGCGGTCGTCGTGCTGGTCCAGGTGGTCGCGCGCGCCGGACATGGGACCTCCCGTGGCGATGATCCGCTCGATCCTAGTCGCCGCCCCGGCCCCCCGCGTTGCCCGGAGGTGCCGATCCGTTGCCCGATCGGGTGACGGCGGCACCGCTATCGCCGGGAGCCGGTCGCGCGCGGGACCCGGGACCGGCCATAATGGGCCCCTGTCCCGCCCGCCCCGCACCGGAGGCCGACGCGCCCGTGCCGCCCATCACCGAGCTCACCCGCATCGAGCCCGTCCATCTCGCCCGCCTCGAGAAGCAGGGCATCTTCACCACCGGGATCCTGCTCGAGGTCTCCGAGACCGTGACGCGCCGCCAGACGCTGGCGGACCACGTGAAGGCCACCACCAACGACGTCGGCAACTGGCGCGACGAGGCGCTGATGCTCAACCTCGCGGGCTTCGGTTCCGCGGAGCACCAGCTCTTCATCCAGGCCGGGATCGAGGGGCTCCGGGACCTGCTCGACGTCGATCTGGACCCGTTCCGCGCCCGCGTCGGCAAGGCTGCCGGGGAGCTCGCCGTGGAGCCGCCGCCGGACCTGATGGTCGAGACGTGGTGGGAGCAGGCGAGGACGCTCGCGGAGGCGTAGGGCCGGTGCGCTCGGGCCGTCGGATGGCCGGGAGGCGCACACCCGCTACCATCGGCGCCTGATGGACTCGATCCGCGGCGCCCTGGCCGCCCTCGCCACCGGTCTCGCAGCGACGCTCGTGATCGTCGCGCTGTCGATCCTGCCCTTCCTCAATCCGGTCTGGGTCGGGTTCGAGCAGGGCCGTTCCCAGGCGGCGGCGTGGACCGGCTTCACGCCCGCGCAGCTCGAGGCCGTCACCAACCCGATCCTGTGGGACCTCGTGGTCGGCCCGCCGGACTTCGACGTGACGCTCGACGGCGCACCGGTGCTCAAGGAGACGGAGCGAGCACACATGCGCGACGTCCGCGGCGTGTTCTTCGGCTTCTTCACCGTCGCGGCCGTGGCGGCCGTCGCGCTGGTCGCGCTGTTCCTCGGTGCCCGCGGCGCCGTCGCCCGGCAGCGGTTCTGGCGGCGGCTCGCGAAGACCGGGACCGTCATCGTCGTCGTGACGGTCCTCGGCGGGATCGCGGGCCTGCTGTTCTTCGACACCGCGTTCATCATGTTCCACGAGGTCTTCTTCCCAGGCGGGAACTACCTGTTCGACTACCGCACGGACCGGCTGGTCCAGCTCTTCCCGGAGCAGTTCTGGGTCGAGAGCACGATCGGGGTCGGGGTGGCGATCATCGGCCTGTCG
>JANNHX010000285.1:0-1731 GCA_031404615.1 Chloroflexota bacterium | reverse complement strand
ACCTGCAGGCGACTGGCACCGAGCTGGGCAAGGATCGGGTCGGCGTCGCGCCACAGGGCGACGATGGCCTGGACCTTGCCTCCGGACATCACGGGCAGGTATTCGCGCAGCACGGCGCTCGTCGCGAGGGTGGTCGGGGCGGCGGCGGCGTCGGCCGATGTGATGAGCGCGTCGACCGCCTGGCTCTCGATCGCCGCAAGGAGGCCTGGCGTGACCTCGACGCGGCGCCCGACTTGGGTGGCATCGGAGCTGGCCACGACGGTCCCGTCGGCGGTCAGGACGGCGGCGTGGAGCACCTGGCCCTTGTCGGTCAGGACCTCCAGGCCCGCGTTCATGACGGCTGACCGTTCAGCCGAACGAGTGGCCGGCGATAGGTCTGTCGGCGATAGGCCGGCGTAGTCGAGGTAGGCCCGGACAAGCGCCGCATCGGCGTTGACCGTCGTATTGAGCAGGCTGTTCTGCGACTGCGACGACACCAAAGCGGCCTGACCCATGGCCGTCGCACCGATGATCACCAGCAGGACGCCGTAAACGAGGAGGAGGAGGATCGGACGCACCGGGCGTCGTGTCGTTGTAGTGATGGCTCGTGTCCCCTTGGGCCCCGCGGCTTGATGCGGGGCACTCGGGTAACGGTATGGTCCGCGGCCGTGCGGGTCCTTGGGACAAAAGGGCCCCCGCAGGTGGTACCACTGGCGACACTTCGGCCCGATAGACCGCGTGGTGCGCGTGGACAACGTCGTTCGGCTCTCGGATGGGTCGCCCGGCTGCTATCGTCGCCAGCGATGGGACTCGGTTTCGGACTGCTCAGCGCGCAACTCCGCCCCGGCGAGACGGACTGGACGCGCGCCTACGATGAGACGGTGCGCCTGGCGGTCGAGGCCGAGCGACTCGGCTTCACGTCCGTCTGGACGACCGAACACCACTTCGTCGACGACGGGTACATGCCCTCGCTCCTGGTCGTGGGGGCGGCGCTGGCGCAGGCGACGTCGCGGATCGAGCTCGGGACGGGGGTCATCCTGGCTCCGATGCACCACCCGCTCCGCCTGGCGGAGGATGCGGCGACCGTCCAGTTGCTCAGCCACGGGCGATTGATCCTTGGGCTTGGGCTCGGCTGGTCGGAGGTCGAGTACGCGGGCCTGGGAGCCGATGCGCGTCGCCGTGGCGCGGCGATGGACGAGATCCTGCGGATCCTCCCGCAGGCCTGGAGCGGCGAGCCGTTCACGCATCACGGCGACGTCTACGACCTTCCGACGCTCGGCGTTCGGCCGATCCCGTCGAAGAAGATCCCGGTCCTGATCGGCGGGAGCGCTGAGCCCGCGGTGCGCAGGGCCGCACGCCTGGCCGACGGGATGTTCGCCAACGCACCGGTCGAGAAGTTCGTCCAGCAGGTGGGCTGGGTGCTCGACGAGTGTGATCGGATCGACCGTGACCCCTCGACCTTCCGGTTCGTCCACTACTCGGTGCTGCTGCCCGGTCCATCGCGACGGGCTGCGCTGGCGCGCTACCGCGATGCACTCTGGGCGATGCAGTGGAAGTACTTGGACATGGAGGCATCGGCGACCCGGCCATTGCCGGCCGTCACCCCGCCACCGCTCGAGGGTTCGGACGAGGACCTGCTGAGGGGTCGGGCCACGTTCGCCGGGCCACCGGATGTCGAGGAGCGCCTCCACCATGACCTCCGGTGGCCCGGCGTACGTGGCCCGACCCCTCAGCAGGTCCTCGTCCGAACCC
>JANNHX010000284.1:0-4085 GCA_031404615.1 Chloroflexota bacterium | reverse complement strand
CGGGCCCGCACCCGATGCGCATGGCCCGCGCGGAGGCCATCCTCGTGGGGGCGCGCCTGGACGAGGCGGCCATCGCCGGGGCCGCGGCCGCCGCCGCGGCGGACTGCGAGCCGTTCACGGACGCGGTCGCGAGCGACTGGTATCGACGGAGGATGGTGGGAGTGTTCACTCGCCGCGCGCTCGAGAGCCTGCGCGACACCGGGAAGGACGCGTAGATGGCCTCGGTCATCGTCGGCTTCGAGCTCTCCGGGCGCGAGGTGGAGGTCATGGTCAAGCCCATGACGACCCTCCAGGCCGTGCTCCGGGGCCAGCTCGGCCACACCACCGTCAAGGACGGCTGCCGGCAGGGCGGCTGCGGCAGCTGCACGGTCCTCGTCGACGGTGAGCCCATGCTCTCGTGCCTGCTGCCGGTGGAGGACATCGCCGGCCGCCGGGTCACCACCGTCGAGAGCCTGACCCCCGCGGAGGGTCTCCACCCGGTCCAGCGCGCGTTCCTCGAGGCCAACGGCTTCCAGTGCGGCTACTGCACGCCGGGCATGGTGATGCTCGCCAAGGCGCTCCTGGACCACAACCCGGAACCGTCCCGCGACGAGATCATGGACGCGCTCGCCGGCAATGCCTGCCGGTGCACGGGCTACGACCCGATCGTCGAGGCGATCTCGAAGGCGGCCGCCACCACGGCCGGGGAGGCTGCCCGATGACCGAGACGCTGCACACGGTCGGCCGGTCCGTCGAGCGCTACGACGGCGTCGGGTTCGTCACCGGGCGGACGCTGTTCGCCGCGGACCTCACGTTCCCCCGGATGCTCCACCTCAAGATGGTCCGGAGCCCGCTGCATCACGCGCGCATCCGGGGCGTGGACCTCTCGGCCGCCCAGACGGTGCCCGGGTTCGTGCGCGCGCTGACGCACGCCGACGTCCCGCACAACGTCTACACGATCCTGGGCCTGATCGGCGTGGAGCCCGAGGAGGAGTTCGTCCTGCCGGTGGACCGCGTCCGCTACAAGGGCGAGCCCATCGTCGCGATCCTGGCCGAGACCGAGGCCGCCGCGTACGAGGCGGTCGCGAAGGTCCGCCTCGACCTTGAGGAGCTGCCGGCGGTCCTGGACATGGACGAGGCCCTGGCCCCGGGCGCGCCCGTCGTCACCCACTGGGGCAACAACACCTTCATGTACGAGGGCCACGTCTGCCGGCGCGTCCGCTACGGCGACGTGGAGGCCGGGTTCGCCGCGGCCGACCACATCGTCGAGGGCGAGTACCGCACGAGCCCCATCGAGCACGCGCCGATCGAGACCACGGGCTGCATCGCGGTCCCGGAGGCGAACGGCCGGTTCACCGTCCACACCAACACCCAGGCCATCTACTTCAGCCTCGACAACACCTCGATCATCCTCGGGCTCCAGGCCAACCGGCTCCGGTTCATCGGCGGCACGGTCGGCGGAGGGTTCGGGGGCAAGGTGGACGTGATCGTGGAGCCGCTGGCCACGCTGGGCGCGATGCTCACGGGTCGCCCGGTCCGCTACGTCTACAGCCGCTCGGAGGAGATGCAGGTCAGCTCCACCCGCAGTGCCGAGATCATCCGGATCAAGGATGGCGTGATGGCGGACGGCACGATCGTCGCCCGCAAGGTGACCGGCATGGCCGACTGCGGGGCGTACAGTCGCCAGACCCCGTACGCGATCACCAAGTTCGCCGCCAACGCGACCGGGCCGTACCGCATCCCGAACGCCTGGGTCGATGCCTACTGCGTCTACACGAACCGAACGCCCACCTCGGCGATGCGCGGGTTCGGCGTGACGATGGGCCACTTCGCGGTCGAGGTCCAGATGGACAAGATCGCCAAGGTGTGCGGCCTGGATCCCTGGACCGTCCGGTTCCGCAACGCGCACCGCAACGGGGACATCAAGCCGCACCGCAAGGCAACGGCGGACGCGACCCTCATCGAGACCATGCAGGCCGCGGCCAGGCTGGTCGGCGTGGAGCTTGCACCAGAGCTCAAGGCCATGTCTTCGGCGCCGCGCGACGCGGTCGCCTCGGCGCCGCGCGACGCGGTCGCCTCGGCGCCCCGCGACGCGGTCGCCTCCGCCCCGCGTGACCCGCAGGAAGGAGACCGCTAGCCATGGCGACGCTGCGCGGCACCGGCATGGCCGCCGTCAACTACCCCACCGGCATGAACCTGGGCGGCGACCCGTCACAGGCCCTGGTCCACGCGACCACGAGCGGCTCCTTCAACGTGGTCCTTGCGGCCACCGATCTCGGCCAGGGGCTGCGGACCGTCATGGCCCAGATCGCGGCGGAGACCCTCGGGGTCCCGTACGACCAGATCGTCATCGAGACCGCCGACACCGACACCGGCCCCCACGACATGGGCACGTTCGCCAGCCGGGCGACCCACCGCGTGGGCAACGCGGTCAAGCTGGCGGCGATCGAGGCCCGCGACGCCGTCCTCCGGCTCGCGTCGGAGGAGCTCGAGGTGTCCGTGGAGGACCTCGTGCTCGACGGCGAGGGCCGCATCCACGTCGCGGGCTCGCCCACGAAGTGGCTCGGGATCGCCGACCTCGCGTCGCGCGCCCAGTTCCAGTACGGGCGCACGATCGCCGGCCGCGGCGCCTGGATGAAGCCCAGGAGCACCGTGGACCCGGAGACGGGCGCCATGGACCCGGACTCCACCCAGGCCTACGCGTGCACCGTCGCCGAGGTGGAGGTCGACAGCGAGACGGGCGTCGTGACCGTGCTCTCGATTCGGTCGGCGTACGAGGTGGGCCGCCAGATCAACCCCGCGCTCGTCCAGGGGCAGATCACCGGCGGGGCGTGGATGGGCATGAGCCACGCGCTGTACGAGACCACCGAGCCGTACTACCCGGCCCGCGACCACAGCCCCAAGGACTTCGCGGAGTACCTGATGCCGGGGCCGCACGAGAGTCCCGTCATCGAGAGCGTCGTCCTTGAGGTGCCGTCGGCGAACGGCCCGTACGGGATCAAGGGCGTTGGCGAGATGACCGCCAACTCGCCGATCCCGGCCATCGTCAACGCCATCTTCGACGCCACGGGCGTGCGCGTCGACCACCTGCCCGTGCGCCCCGAGGACATCCTCCGGGGCCTGGACGAGCTTGCCGCCGCGGGCGGCCCGGAAGGAGCGGCATGAGCCAGATCACGACCTGGGACGAGTTCCCGACGGTCGAGTACGTCAAGGGCGTCCACCGGCAGGCCGTCTCGGGCGAGAAGGTCATGATGACCCGCATCGTCTACCGCGACGGCGTCGTGATCCCGGAGCACAGCCACGAGGCCGAGCAGGTCATGCTCGTCGTCAGCGGCCGGCTGTGGGCGAAGGTCGCGGACGAGGAGCAGGAGGTCGGCCCGGGGAGCCTGCTCATCATTCCGTCAAACTGGATCCACGCCTTCCGCCAGCTGGGCGACGAGGACGTCGTGTTCTACGAGTGCTTCGCCCCGATCCGCCTCGAGTACCTGGTCGGGTTCAAGGGGCCGGATCCGTCCCTCGGGATGATGCACCGCTCCTTCGACGAGGCCGGCGAGACGGACCGGAAGGTCTAGCCGCCCCGGCGACACCAGGAGGGCACGAGGAGACGCGAGCGATGCGAGACGAGTTCATCCGCGCCGTCGTGGACATGGAGGAGGACGAGGCACTGCGCCTGGTCCGAGCCATGCTGGATGAGGGCACGGATCCGCAGGCGATCCTCGACGCGTGCAAGGAGGCGATGGCGCTCGTCGGCGAACGCTACGACGCCCGCGAGTACTTCCTCCCGGAGCTGATCATCGCGGGCGAGCTGATGAAGGAGGTCGCGAACCTCGTCAAGCCGCACATCGCGGAGGCCGTGGCGGGCCCCAGGCGCGGGCGCGTCGTCATCGGCACCGTGGCCGGCGACATCCACGACATCGGCAAGGACGTCGTGATCTTCATGCTCGACGTGAACAACTTCGAGGTTATCGATCTCGGCGTGGACGTCCCGGCCGAGACCTTCGTGGAGCGGGTCCGCGAGGACCGGCCGCAGGTCGTGGGCATGAGCGGGTTCCTGACCCTCGCCTTCGACCAGATGAAGGTCACGGTCCAGGCCCTCGCCGACGCCG
>JANNHX010000283.1:0-4953 GCA_031404615.1 Chloroflexota bacterium | reverse complement strand
CGTGGCCGGGCTCCTGGCGCGCTGGATCCTGCGCCCGGTCGGGGCTGCTGGGCGTGCCGCGCGCCGCCTCGCCGCGGGCGACCTCTCGGCGCGCGTGCCCGAGGGCGGCCGCGACGAGCTGGGCCGCCTCGGCGCGGAGTTCAACCGGATGGCCGATTCGCTCGAGGGCTCCGTCGTGCGCCTCGAGACCGCGCAGCAGCAGAACCGCCGGTTCGTCGCCGACGTGGCCCACGAGCTCCGGACGCCGCTCACCGCGCTGGTCGCGGAAGCATCGCTGATCGAGGGACACACGGCCGGGCTGCCGCCGGACGCGCGACGCGCCGCCGAGCTGCTGGTTGCGGACGTGCGGCGGATGCGGGTCCTCGTCGACGACCTGATGGAGGTCTCGCGCTTCGACGCCGATGCGGAGCGGGCGACCCCCCGAGCCCGTGGACCTCGGGCGGGTCGTGACGGGCGCCGTGGCGGCGCGCCTACCGGAGGCGGCGGTCTCGCTGCCCCCGCTGCCCCTTATCGTGGACTCCGACCCCCGCCGGCTCGACCGGATCCTCGGCAACCTGCTCGACAACGCCCGGGACCATGCGCCCGGGGCCGTCGTGGAGGTGGCGCTGCAGCAGACCCGCGAGGGGGCCGTGATCGTCGTCGCCGACCGCGGCCCCGGCGTGCCAGGCGACGCCATCGCCCACCTGTTCGAGCGGTTCTACAAGGCCGATCCCTCGCGGGCCGGCGGCAGCTCCGGGCTGGGCCTCGCGATCGCCGCCGAGCACGCGGCCCTCTTGGGCGGCACGCTTCGGGCGCGCAACCGTCCGGGCGGCGGGCTCGTCGTCGCGCTCACCCTGCCGGTGACACGTTCGTTACCCACGGGCGATCCGCCTGACACGAGTCGGGCGGATGCTGTCGCCACCTCCTAGCGAAGCCGAACCGAGGACCGGGTCATGATCGCCGCCGTCCGCTCCACCGCTCTCGCCGCCCTCCTGGCGGCGGTCGCCCTCGCTGGCACCGCCTGCACCCCGACCTCGGGGCCGCTTGGCACGCCGGCCGTGCCAGTCTCCCCCGCCCCGTCCGACGAACCCGCCCCCTCCGATGTCGCGCCCGAGAGCCCCTCGCTGACCCCCGTGCCGAGCACCCCGCCGACGGAGGCGCCCTCCGGGTCAGGCGGTGCCTCGGCGAGCCCCTCGGCCGCCCCCACCCCGACGCCGGCCCCCACCGGGACCACCATCGTCCGGGCGTACTTCATCCTCGGCAGCTTCACCGGCAACGAGGGTCTCGCCCCGGTCCTGCGCGAGGTCCCCGAGACCAAGGCGACGGCGAAGGCCGCGATGGAGGCGCTCCTCGGCGGTCCCAAGGGCGCCGAGCTCGACGGCTCGCCGGCCATGTACAGCGCCATCCCCGACGGTACCGAGCTCCTCGGTCTCACGATCGAGGATGGCGTCGCGACCGTGGACCTGTCCGGCGAGTTCGCCTCGGGCGGCGGCACGTTCTCGGTCATGGGCCGCCTGGCCCAGGTCGTCTACACGCTGACCCAGTTCTCCACGGTCGACGCGGTCGCCTTCGAGCTCGCCGGCGCGCCGGTCACGACGTTCAGCTCCGAGGGCGTGATCCTCGATGGGCCGGTGGGCCGCACCGACTACCGCGACTTCCTGCCCGCGATCTTCCTCGACCGGCCCGCGTGGGGCGCCGCGGCCGGCAACCCGGCCCGGATCAGCGGCGTCGCCAACGTGTTCGAGGCGACCTTCCGCGTCCAGATCCTGGACGCCAAGGGTGCCGTCATCGCGGACGAGCAGGTCATGGCGACGTGCGGCACCGGCTGCTGGGGCACCTTCAAGCAGGACGTCGCCTACAGCGTGGGCAAGGGCCAGTACGGGACGGTCAGGGTCTTCGAGCCCTCGGCCAAGGACGGGTTGCCGATCAACGTCGTCGAGTACCGGGTCTGGCTGACCCCCTGATCCCGGGCGGCCGTGCGGCGGGCGGGACCCCGGCACGGCCCTCAGGTTGCGAGCGTCGGGTTGCGGCACGGCCCTCGGGTTGCGAGCGTCGGGCGCGAGCGCGGGCGCATGATCCTGCTGTGGCTCAGACGGCGACTCCACGAGCGTGGCTCAAGCGCCGAACCGCGCGGAGCGAGCTCCAGCCGTGCGGCAGCACCCAGGATCTGATCCTCACGGGGATCACGAGGCGGGGGACCGTCTCGAGCTGCCGGGCTCGCAATCGCCCGATCTCCGTGCGTGGCGCTCGAAACTCGCGACGAGGTCCGGCCCCTGACGCCACGGCCGTCCGGCCGTCAGCGGTAGGAGGCGACCGCCTCGATCATCAGGTCCGCGAACGTGGCCCGGTCGATGTCCAGCGCCACGTCCACGTTGGGCGTGATCCCGAGCATCGGCCGCCGGTCGACGACGGTCATCCCTCGGGTGATGTCGCCGTTGATCTCGACGTCGACGTGGTAGGGGCTCGTCGTGACGACGCCCGGCAGCGCGACGTGCGCGACCGCGACCGCATCGTGGATCGGGGTGTCGGCGATCCCGTAGTGCTCGAGGTGGAACCTCACGAAGAACCGCATCAGGTCCGCGAACACGCGCCCGACGCGGTTCCCGACCGCATCGAGCCGCTCGATCTCCGGGTAGCCGAACAGCGCCTTGTGGGTCACGTCGAGACCGTGCATGGTGATCGGCAGCCCGCTGCGGAACACGATCCGCGCCGCCTCGGGGTCCACCCAGATGTTGAACTCGGCCGCCGGGGTCCAGTTGCCGTGGACCATCCCGCCGCCCATGAGGCTGATGTGGCCGATCTTCGCCGCGATGCCCGGGTAGACGCGCAGGAGCCGGGCGATGTTCGTGAGCGGCCCGACCGGGATGAGCGTGACCGGCTCCGTGGAGGCGTCCAGAGCCGCGCGCAGGAACTCGAGGGCACCCTCGGGGCGCGGCGTGCTCGCGGGCTCCGGCAGGTCCGCGCCGTCGAGGCCGCTGACGCCGTGGACCTCGGTGGCGGTCTCTAGCGGGCGCACGAGGGGATCCGGGGACCCGGCGGCCACCGGGACGTCGGTCCGCCCGAGCAGCGCGAGGATGCGCAGCGCGTTGCGGGTCGTGTTGGCGAGGGTGGCGTTGCCGCCGACCGTGGTGATGCCGAGGACCTCGAGCTCGGGACGCGCGAGCGCGAGCGTGATCGCCATGGCATCGTCGTGGCCCGGGTCGCAGTCGATGATGACCGGGGTGCGGGTGGTGCTGTCGGTCACGGGAGCCTCGCGAAGGCGTCGACGAGCAGCCGGGTGAACCGCTCGCGATCGATGACGATGCCGACGTCCGCGTTGGGCTGGCGGCCGTCGCGGTTGAGCCGGTACGGGAGGCCGTCGCAGACCGTGCGACCGCGTGCCGGGCCGTGCGTGGTGTCGACAGCGACGTGGTAGCGAGCAACGGCCACGAGGTCCGGGACCATGAGATGCGCGATCGCGACGGCGTCGTGGATCGCGGTGGTTGCGGCGCCCGACCACTCGAGGTTCCGGTCCAGCGCGTAGTCCGTGAGGTCCGCGGCGACGCGCCCGGCCGCAGTGCCGAGCTCGCGCAGCTCGCGGGCGGCGGCGCGGTCCAGGAGCGCCTGGTGCGTGACGTCGAGGCCGATCATCGTGATCGGCACGCCGCTGCGGAAGACGACGTCGGCCGCCTCGGGATCCGCGATGATGTTGAACTCGGCCGACGCGGTCGTGTTCCCCTCCCCGATCGACCCGCCCATCAGGCAGACGTGCGAGATGCTGGCAGCGAGGCGCGGGTAGAGCCGCAGGAGCAGCGCGACGTTGGTGAGCGGCCCGATCGGCGCGATCGCGACCGGCTCCGGGCTCTCCTCGAGGAGGCGGGCCATCAGCGCCACGGCGCCCTCGGGGCGGGGAGCGTTGGGCGACCCCGGCAGGACCGTCGTGCCGATGCCGCTCTCGCCGTGGATCTCGGTCGCACGGACGACGGAGCCCAGCAGCGCACCGGCCGCGCCCTCGGCGACGGGCACGTCGTCCCGGCCGTAGGCGTGGAGCAGGCGCAGCGCGTTCTCCGTGCAGCGGGTCACGTCCGCGTTGCCCCCGACCGTGGTCACCGCGAGGAAGCGGATCTCCGGGCTGGCCGCCGCGAGGCCGATGGCCAGCGCGTCGTCAAGGCCGGGGTCGCTGTCGATGATCAGCGGGATCGGGTGCTCCGCCGTCCCGAACGGCGCGGTGCGCTCGCCTGAGGTGGCCCTGTGGTAGGTGGGGACCGCATGCACCGGACCCCACGCCTCCAGGTTGAAGCCCGCGCTCACCCTAGCCCTGGTCGTAGGGCTGGCCGGCCGCCGCCGGGCCGCGCACCCGGCCGACGACGCCCGCGACGACGACGATCGTCACGACGTACGGGACCGAGTTCAGCAGCTGGGGCGGGACGTCCACGCCGAGCGCCGAGAGCAGCGTCTGGCTGTTGTCCGCGAACGCGAACACGAGGGCCGCTCCGAAGGCGTAGATCGGGTTCCAGGCGCCGAAGATGACCGCGGCAAGGGCGATGAAGCCGCGCCCCGCGCTCATCTGCATCTGGAACGAGCCGGCGGACGCGAGGCTCAGCGACGAGCCCGCGAGGCCCGCCATCAGGCCCGCGACCATCATCGCGCGGTAGCGGATCTTGATGACGTCGATGCCGACGGTAGCGGCCGCGGACGGCTTCTCGCCGGACGCTCGGAGCCGGAGGCCCCAGCGCGTCCGGTAGAGCATGTAGGCGAACCCGACCATCACCGCGAGGGCGATGTAGAGGTACGGCGACCCGGAGAACATCAGCGGCCCGAGGACGGGGATCTCCGACAGGATCGGGATCTTGATCGCCTCGACGGTCGGCGGGGTGTTGAGCTGCGTCTGCTTGGACAGGATGCGCAGGAACAGGAAGTTCGTGATCCCAACGGCGCCGATGTTGATCACGATTCCGGCGATGATCTGGTCGACCTTCCAGCGGATGCCCAGCC
>JANNHX010000282.1:0-10605 GCA_031404615.1 Chloroflexota bacterium | reverse complement strand
AACCAGGCGTTCTCGGCGAACCGGCAGGCGTCGAGGAAGAGCGGTTTGCCGAAACGGTCGCAGACCGCTCGGACGGCGCGCAGATTCTCGAGGCTCACGGGCTGGCCGCCGCCCGAGTTGTTGGTGATCGTCATCACGACGATCGGGATCGCGTCGCCCCGCTCCTCGAGGAGCCGCGTCAGGGCCGCGATGTCCATGTTCCCCTTGAACGGGTGGATCAGCGACGGCTGGCGCCCCTCGGCGATGACGAGGTCCACGGCCTCGGCGCCCGTGAACTCGACGTTGGCGCGGGTCGTGTCGAAGTGCGTGTTGTTGGGGATGACCTTGCCTGGGCCACCGACCGCCGTGTACAGGATCTTCTCGGCCGCGCGGCCCTGGTGGGTGGGGATGATGTGCTTGAAGGGGAACAGGTTCTGGACCGCCTCGAGGAACACGAACCAGCTGGGGCTGCCCGCGTAGCTCTCGTCGCCGTGCTGGATCGCGGCCCACTGGTCCCGGCTCATGGCGCCGGTCCCCGAATCGGTGAGGAGGTCGATGAGGACATCGTCGGCGTGGAGGTTGAACAGGTTCCAGCCGGCGGTCTCGAGCGCCCGTTCGCGCTCCGCCTCGGTGGTCAGCCGGATCGGCTCGACGGCGTGGATCCGGAACGGCTCGATGATCGTCTTCCAGCGGTCCATGCGGGCGAGCATACGCTGCCCCGGAACCTTCGGGACCCGTGGTGCGACACGGCACGCAGGCCGAGGACGCACTTCCACCACCCGTGCGAAACTGGGTAAATCCGACGCGTCCGCCCACGCGGAGGGTTTCCGGCGCCGCCACGGCGCACCGGCATCGCGTCGGATCCGAGCCTGTCGAGGGGAGCTCCTGCACCCGTGAGCCAACCCGCGACCGCCGTCGGCGGCGCCATGCACGAAGAGGGGCGCGGCCGCTGGCTGGGCCTCGCGATGCTCAGCCTGGGCGTCTCCATGATCATCGTGGACGCGACGATCGTGAACGTCGCCGTCCCGTCGATCATCAAGGAGCTGAAGCTCGACTCCACGACCGCGGAGTGGATCAACACCGTCTACGCGCTGGTGTTCGCCGCCCTGCTGGTCACCCTCGGGCGGATCGGAGACCTGTTCGGCCGGCGGATCCTGTATTTGATCGGCCTCGGGATCTTCGGCGTCGCGTCCGTGCTCGCGGGCGCCGCGCCAACGGGTGAGCTGCTGATCGCGGCCCGCGTCCTCCAGGGCGTCGGCGGCGCGATGATCCTGCCGTCCACCCAGTCGATCCTCAACACCAACTTCCGCGGCCGTGACCGCGCGATCGCCTTCGGCATCTGGGGCGCCACGATCGGCGGCATGGCTGCGGTCGGCCCGCTCCTCGGCGGCTGGCTCACGACGAGCTTCTCGTGGCGCTGGGCCTTCTACATCAACGTCCCAGTGGCGATCATCGCCGTGCTCGGGACGCTGAAGTACATCAAGGAGTCCAAGGACGAGAACGCCAAGTTCGGCCTGGATCCCTTCGGCTTCCTCCTGATCACCTTCGGGCTCGGCGCGTTCGTGTTCGGCCTCATCGAGGGCCGCAGCTACGGCTGGTGGGCCCCGGAGCGCGAGTTCACCATCTTCGGCTGGACGTGGCCGCTCGAGACCATCTCGATCATCCCGTTCATGCTCGGCGGCGGCGTCCTCGCCCTGGCCCTGTTCCTGTTCATCGAGAAGCGCCGCTCCAACGCGGGCAAGTTCTTCCTGTTCGACGTCGACCTGTGGCGCTACCCCGCGTTCCGCTACGGCAACCTCGCGGGCACCATCGTCGCGCTGGGCGAGTTCGGCCTCCTGTTCGCGCTGCCGCTATTCCTGCAGGCCGTCGTCGGCTACTCCGCGTTCGAGACGGGCCTCGTGTTCCTGAGCCTCGCGATCGGCGCGTTCTTCGCCGCCCCCATGGCCGCCCGGTTCTCGCACATGTGGGGTCCGCGACGGGTGGTCACGCTGGGCATGGCGCTCGAGGCCATCGGCATCATCGTGACCTCGCTGCTGATCTCCGTGGACGTCACGGGCATCGCCCTCGCGATCCCGCTGTTCGTCTACGGGATCGGCGTGGGCTTCGCGACCGCGCAGCTGACCAGCATCGTGCTCTCGGACATCCCGGCCGAGCGATCCGGCCTCGCGTCGGGCGCCAACTCGACGATGCGCCAGGTGGGTTCCGCGATGGGCATCGCGATCCTCGGCACGGTCCTGTTCGTCAACCTCGTGTCGGGCACGTCGGCCAACATCACGGCGGCCGTGCCCAGGATGGCGCCGGCCTGCGTGGAGCTCGTCACGACGCTCGTCGACGAGTCCGCCGGGCAGATCCTGCCCGCGCTCAAGGACCCGTCGGCCGTCTGGAGCGCGGACTTCGGAGGCGCCCTCGGGTCGCTCCCGCCGGAGCAGGTGGCCTGCTTCCGCGACCCGGTGTTCCTCGCGGCGCTGCCGCAGACCGTGGTACCGATCGAGACGGCGTTCGTCGACGCGACCCGGCTCGCCGGGTTCGTCGCCAGCGGCTTCGTGATCGTCGGCGTGTTCCTGAGCCTGCTGCTGCCGGCGATGCCCAGGCGGCTCGAGGGCGACCACGAGCCGGTGGAGCCGCCCGTGGAGGGCGGGGCGGCATAGGGTCGGCCGCGCATCGACGGATCGCCCGAGATCCGCGCCGCCACGTCACCGTCCCGGCCACCGGGGCCTGAATCAGACGAGGCCGGTGCTCAAGAACGAGCACCGACCTCGATAAGTCCCCGGCCAATACTGGCCACGGACATCATTGCGCAATGTGGGCGACTCGTCCAGCCCCCTCTTCCGGAATGGTGGCGCATCGCGGCACCACACCGTCCGGAACCGCCCACTGGCCGGGAGACTCGCCGCCGCCCCACGCCCCGGGCAGTACCCTGCGCGGCATGTGTCGCAGCATTCGCCAGCTCCGCCGCGGCGAGGACGCCGGGGCCGCCACCACCGGCGAGGCGCGGGCCGCCGCGCTCCAGTACGTCCGCAAGGTCAGCGGCTTCCGCGAGCCCTCGGCCCGCAATGCCGAGGCGTTCCGGACCGCCGTGGACGACATCGCCGCCATCACCGAGCAGCTGCTGCTCGCGGTCGGGACGCCGGTCGCGGACGGCCCCGATCCTTTCGCGGACCCCGTGACGCGGCGCGCGATCCTGGCGGCGCGCCCGGTGCCGGCGACCCGGCCACGATCGGCCACGCGACCGGGATCTCGTCGCCCGGGCCCGGAGACCGGCGCGTGACCAGCCCCGCCGCCTCGATCGCCGGCGCCCCGCCCACCTGGTGGCGGCGTCCGGGCTGCGAGGTGGTTGACGGCCACCTCTCGCTCAACGGGGCGGACCTCGAGGCGCTCGCGCGTGAGCACGGGACCCCGCTCTTCGTCTACGACCTCGCCCGCCCGGTCGAGTCGATGCGCTCGCTGCAGGCGGCGCTGACGCGGGCCGGCATGCCCTGGACGACCCGCTTCGCGCTCAAGTCCTGCCCTGACCCGCGGATCCTCGCGGTGCTGCGTGGGCTCGGTGCCCCGGGCACGCCGGAGAGCGTCGGGATCGACGCCTGCTCGCCGGGCGAGGTCAGCCACGCGCTGGCCAACGGCTGGGAGCCGTTCGAGATCAGCCATACCGGCACCAACGTTTCCGAACGCGACCTGGACGTGCTCCTCGCCCGGCCGATCCGGATCAACCTCGACGGGGTCAGCCAGATCGAGCGGCTCGGCCGCCGGTCGCCCGGGCGGACCATCGGCATCCGGGTCAACCCCGGCGCCGGCGCAGGCTACACGGAGCACCTCTCGTACGCGGGGGAGCGCCCGACCAAGTTCGGCGTCACCGAGGACCGCCTCGACGACGCGATCGCCGCGGCCCTCCGGCACGGGCTCATTGTGGACACGTTGCACTTCCACGCGGGCTCCGGCTGGCTCGGCGACCAGCTCGACGGGTTTGCCGCGGCGCTGCGAAGCGCGACCCGCTTCCTCGACCGGCTCATCGATGCCGGCTTCGCGATCCGTGAGGTCAACGTCGGCGGCGGCCTGGGCCGGATCGCGCGCGACGGCGAGCGGCCGGTGGATCTCGACGCGTACGCCGGGGTCGTGCGCGAGCACCTGGCGCCCTACGGGGTGACGGCGGCCTTCGAGCCCGGCGACTTCGTCATGAAGGACGCGGGCGTGCTCCTGGGCGAGGTCGTGAGCGTGGAGCGGCGCGGCGGGACGACCTTTGTCGGCCTCGACATCGGCTGGAACGTGGACTGCTCGTACTTCATCTACAAGTACGCGAAGGAGATCCTGACCGTCCGCGACCCGCTGCGCCCCCGGACGCAGGTCGTGACGATCGCCGGCAACATCAACGAGGCGGGCGACCTGTTCGCCGAGGCATACCTGTTCGGGGAGGTCGAGGAGGGTGAGATCGTGGCCGTGCTCAACGCCGGAGGCTACCTCCAGGCGATGTCGATGACCCACTGCCTGCGCCCGACGGGCTCGGCGGTCTACCTGGAACGGGAGCCGGTGCTGTGAGCGAGCGCGAGTTCGAGGGGTTCGTCCCGGTCAAGGGCGGCCGGCTGTGGGTGCAGTGGGCGGGCGAGGGGACGGGCGTCCCTCCTCGCGTTCCTCGACGAGGTCGGTTGACCAGGTGACCGACCAGCCGTCCCTCGAACGCCAGGCGTCCCGTGTCCGCGTGACCGCGTGGCGCGCGGGTGTCGCCCAGGAGCGCGACGACCGCGTCGCAGGCGAGGAGCCCATGGCGATCCGAGCCTGCGGTCCGGGCCAGGAGCCGGTCGACGTCGCGGTCACGATGCGGACCCCGGGCCACGAGGCGGAGCTCGCGGCCGGGTTCCTCCTCACCGAGGGTCTGGTCGCCGTCCGCGCGGACATCGCATCGATCGAGGTCGCGGATCCCGCGACCCATGCGCACCCCGACGACGAGGTCATCGTCCACCTCGCCCGGCCCCTGGACCCGGTCGCCATCTCAGCGCGCAACTTCGTGGCCACCGCGTCCTGCGGGATCTGCGGCAAGGCGAGCCTCGACCAGGTGCAGGTCCGATGCGCCCCCATCCCGGACGGCCCCATGGTGACGCCGGCGACCCTTCTCACCCTGCCCGGCCGGCTCCGCGAGGGGCAGGCCGTGTTCGGGTTCACGGGCGGCCTCCACGCATCGGGGTTGTTCACGCCGGACGGCGTGCTGGTCGCGCTGCGCGAGGATGTCGGCCGCCACAACGCGCTCGACAAGCTCGTGGGCAGCCGGCTGCTCGCGGACGAGCTGCCGCTCCACGACCGGATCCTGCTCGTGTCGGGACGGGTGAGCTTCGAGCTCGTCCAGAAGGCGGCCGTGGCGGGCATCCCGATCCTGGCCGCGGTCTCGGCCCCGAGCGATCTCGCGGTCGAGGCGGCGGAGCGCCTCGGTGTCACGCTGGTCGGCTTCCTGCGCGGCGACGGCTTCAACGTCTACGCCCGCCCGGACCGGGTCGCGGGCGGGCGGGCATAAGCCCGGATCCACCGGGGTGCGGGCGCGACCGGGCTGGGTCACGCGCGCCCGCGATGGGGTCAGCCGCCCGGCGAGAGCGGGAACAGGACCCCGGATGGCTGGCCGCTGCGCCTGACGTCCGCAGGCTGGCCGCTGCCCGTGATCCCTTCCGTGGGGGGATGTGACAGTGGCGTGGTGATCGGCAGGACCGGCTCCTTGTGGCAGCGCGCGCAGAACACCGGGAGATGGCAGTAGGCGCAGGCCTGGTTGCCCTGCTCGCGGATCGTCTTGGCGTGGTTCGTGGACATCTCGTCATGGTCGATGCTCACCGCGCCCGTCGCGTGGCAGTTCACGCAGTAGTCACGCGCGTGGCACTCGCCGCAGGTCTGGCCGCCCGGGTCCAGGTTCGCCGCGACGCTCTTGTGGTTGAACACCCACAGGCTGTCGTCGGCGTGCGTGGAGGGGGGCTCGCCCAGCGGCAGGCTGGCGACCGCGGGGCCGATCTGCGGGAAGGTATGGCACGTGTTGCAGGTCGACGGGATGACCTCATTGGTCGCCTTGTCGTCGACCACCTTGAAGTGGCCGCCGTCGTGACAGCGGAAGCAGCCCGCCCAGTCCAGGTGGCCGATGTTGCTGGGGTACGTGCCGGCCGTGACCTTCATCGGCGGCGTCGCGGTGAGCCGGTAGAGGACCTTGAGCTCGTCCTGTGCGACAGCGATCTGGGCGCCCTTGGTCGAGTAGACGTCCGGGTAGCTGACCTTGTAGAAGTCACTGAGCTTGGCGATCTCGCTGTCGGCGGTCGCCACGTCCGGGAAGCCGCTCCACAGGATCCGCATGCCCTCGCGCTTGATGTAGGGCAGCGACGGGTCGATGACGCCGGTCGAGAGCCGGTAGTCCAGGCCCTCGCGCGGGTTCGGGATGTCGTGACCGACTCGGTTATGGCAGTCGTAGCAGTTCAGGGTGACGTTGCGGTCGACCGCGCGCAGCCCGTCGATCTCGGGTCGAACGTCCTCGGCCACCTTGATCTTGTCCTGGGCGAGGTACTCCACGACGGACCCATCGTCCCGGGTGGACGTCACGTAGTCGATGACCGTGGAGTTCGCGTCCGGCGAGAGGTACGTGAAGTTCGAGAGGACGTGCCAGTGGACGCTGCGGTTGACGTTGAACACGTCCCCGCCGCCGGGTCGGATCATCAAGCCGACGAACTCGCGGCTGTTCTGCTCGTCCTCGGCGAAAGACGTGGTCGTCCGCAGGGCGGCGAACGAGCGGTTGTCCAGCGAGTGGCACTTCTGGCAGGTGTCCTTGGGGCTCGGCAGCAGCAGGTGATCCGGCGGCTCGATGGGGGTGGGGTAGTTGCCCGTGACGACACCCACCAGCTGGCGGGTACCGGCGATCTTGGACTTGAGCCAGCCGAGGATGCCCGGCTCCACGTGGCACTCGCCGCAATCGACATCGCGGTGCGCGCTCAGGTGGTAGGCCGAGAGCTCCGGCGCCATCGTGTGGCAGCGACCGCAGAAGTCCGCGGTCTCGGTCCACTGGATCATCGACACGCCCGTGAAGGCGACGACGCTGCCGCCGGCCGCGAGGATCAGCAGGAGCGCGAACAGCCCGGCGCGCGAACGCGGAAGTCGGAGGCGCCTGCCGCGCAGGTAGAACGGATGCTTGCGACGACGACCCTCGACCGGCGCGTCGGCGTCCGGCTCGTCCGCCGGCGCCTCGTGCGTCGATGCATCCGCCTCGGGCGGCAGCCCGTCGGCGCTCTCGGGGTCGCTCATCGAGTCCTCAGTTCACGATGGCCGCGACGGCGCGGGCCATGTCATCCTTGGAGAGGGCGCCGATCCGGACCTCACGGATCTTCCCGTCGGATCCGATGAAGAAATGGGTCGGGATGCCCATCGAGCGGTAGGCAGCGGCGATGTCGGCGTTCTGGTCAACGGCGATCGGGAAGGTCAGACCCGCCCGTTGCGCATACCCGGCCACGTCCGTGGCGGGCTCGTTGATGAAGACGCCGAGGACGACGAGGCCCTGGTCCTTGTTGGCCTGGTAGGTGGCCTCCACGTCGGGCGCCTCGGTGCGGCAGTCCGGGCACCACGAGGCGCCGAAGGTCAGCCACACCGGCTTGCCGGCATAGTCCGCGAGGGAGACGGGCTGGCCGTCGTGGGTGATCCCGGAGAAGTTGGGCGGGACCGCACCCACCTGGGGTGCGGCATCCGCCGCGTTCGCCGGGAGCTCCACCTTGGTGACGCCATCGGTCTGGCCGATCCCGAGGGCCGAGTAGGCCAGCACGCCGATCACGGTCGCGGCGATGGCGATCACCACGATGGTCTGCAGCCGTCCGGCCATGCGCCCGGAGGGACGGTTGGCGGCGTTCGCTGCGTTCATGGCTGGGTTCCCTTCGAGGAGTTCGTGGTCAGCTGAGGCCACCGTAGGCATGGAGGCCCTGGAAGATGAGGTTGCCGAAGTAGGTCAGGAGCGTGGCGAGGAAGCCGATGACCAGCAGCCAGGCGGCCCTGTTGCCGCGCCAGCCGCGCATGACGCGGGCGTGGAGGTAGGCGCCGTAGATCAGCCAGGTCACGAGCGACGCGGTCTCCTTGGGGTCCCAGCCCCAGTAGCGGCCCCACGCGGTCTCGGCCCAGACCGCGCCGAGGATGATCGTGAGGGTGAGGAACGGGAAGCCGATCACGACGGCGCGGTAGCCGATCTCGTCGAGGACCATCGGCTTGGGGAGGCCCCAGCGGCCACTGGCCAGCTCGTCGGCGGGCGTTCCGCGGTTGGTGATCCAGTCGACGATGGCCAGGATCAGGAGCGATGCACCGGCGCCGACCATCCCGTAGGTGAGGGCCAGCTTGTCGCCGTCCGCACCGCCGGTGATCGCGCCCAGCGCCGCGCCGCCCACGCCGATGGCGGTGGTGGCGAGGACGGGGATCATGTGGCGGGTCTGGAGCAGGAACAGGTAGGAGGCGGCGAACGCGATGGCGAAGGAGCCGTAGGCCACGATCGCTGTCGCGACGTGAACGGTCAGGAGGAGGTTGTTCTGCAGGGCCGGCACGAGCGGCTCGATGTCGGCCGGGATCGTGGCCGCGTAGAGGAGCATGCCCAGGGCGACGGGGAGCGTGACCAGGGCCAGGATGCGCTGGTGGTACTTGCGCTCAAAGTAGAGGTACGTGAGGAGGACGCCGAAGGCAAACGCCATCGAGAACTCGTACATGTTGGCGAAGGGGCCGTGGCCCGTGACGACCGCCCGGAACACGAGGCTCACGAGGAGGAAGACCGTGGCGAGCCAGGTCAGGATCGAGGCGTACCGGCCGATGGCGGCGGTACGGGGGCCGGAGATGAGGCCGACCGGCGTCGAGGCGCCCGGTCCGCCGGCGGTTGCCATGCGGGCCGCCCGCAGGCCGGAGACGGCGTAGAACAGGTACAGGGCGAGCGCCAGGCCCGTCGTGATCATCGACGCGACGAACGCGTATTCGGAGAGCTTTGCCATGGTGGGGACCTCCCTCAGGCCTGCGTCGGCGCAGCCAGCGCCGTGCGGATGTCGTTGACGACGTGTTCGAACTCGGAGCCGGCGGTGACGTCCTTGTGGGTGAGGGTCGCCATTCCGACGACCGCGCCGCCGTTCGGGCGGCTGACGATCCGGCCCCAGATCCGCTTGTGCGGGACCGTGAACCGGATGACGAAGCCGACGAACAGGAGGAACGACCCGATCCAGATCAGCGGCACGCCCGGGTCGCGGGCGATGTTGAGGCCCGTGAACTGGGACTCACGCTCAAAGGTCACGGTCAGGTTGCCGATCGTGGCCGCCTCGCCCTGGTTGATGACCTTCTGGTCGACGAGGGTGCCCTCGCCCGTGGTGTAGAGCTCGAAGCGGACCTGGCCGGGGGCGATGAACGTGTCGCCGTTGCCAAGGGTGCCGGTCACCCAGCCCACGTAGGGGGTGCCCGGGATGTTGAACGAGCCGATCTTGCGCCCTTCGTCGTTGGTGGTCCACGCGAGCGGCACGCCCTCGGACGCCATGAGCACGTTGCCCTCGTCGTCTTTGACGGACATCGTCGCCGCGGCCCCGTAGAAGGCCTGGTAGAAGGAGAGGCCGTTGTAGCGCACCGGGTCGTTCACCCGGACGGTGTGACGCAGGACCTCCGCGCCGTCCTTGTAGAGGACGACCTGGCTGGCGTAGTCGATGGGGGCGCCGGTCGTGGGGTCGTAGCGATCCGTGAAGTCGAGGAGCTGGATCGTGACGCCGGGCTCCGCGGCCACCGGCAGCGTCTGGCCCTCGGCCAGGGTGAACTGCGAGTCGCGGTACCCGTACATCCCGCCGATGATCGCGCCGGCCATGATGACGACCAGCGAGAGGTGGCCCGCCAACCCCGCGAAGGGGGCGAGGCGGAAGCGGTCGGCGTAGATGTGGACCGTCCCGTCAACGCTCGAGAGCGTCCGGTAACGGCGGGACCGCAGGACGTTCTCGACGACCTCGCGGGTCTCCTCGACGGAGCGCCGAACCACGATGGCCTCGTGCTGCGGAGCGTGCTCGAAGAACGCCGGCCCGACATCGACGCGCGGGTTGCGGGCGGTGTGGATCATGCCCGGGATCCGGTGGATGGAGCAGGCGATCAGGCTGATCGTCAGCGCCGCGACGAGGATCCGGAACATGATCGAGTTGAAGACCTGGAACAGGCCCACGGTATCGAACACGTTGGTCCACCCGCCGTACTTGGGGCGGACGGACTCGAGCCACTCGGCCTTGGCGGCCGGATCGTCGAGGACGGCCTGTGGCGCCTGCACGAGCAGGGAGCCGAAGACGCCGAGGACGGCGATGGCGAGCATGATGATCATGGCCACGCGCATCGACGAGATGAAGTGCCAGAGCCACTCCAGCCCGCCGTCGACGCGGTCCATGGCCGACGGGCGTGCGGCCGCAGCCGGGGCCGTTGTGGCCGCCGGGGGGAGCGGCCGGCTGTTGACCTCGTGGGTCATGTCAGGCGACCTCCTCAGAGACCGAAGGGCGACCCGAGGGTCGCCAGTCGGCCGAGCATGTTGGTGAGCATCAGCACGCCGAGGATCACGAGCAGCGCGCCCGTGATCACGCTGACGGCGTGGTGGTGACGGCCGAACCAGGTCAGCCGCTTGGAGACCCACGAGGCGCCCAGCGCCAC
>JANNHX010000281.1:0-12613 GCA_031404615.1 Chloroflexota bacterium | reverse complement strand
GCCGGGAGGCGGGGCCTGGAGATCGAGCTGGCGGCCGCGGATCTCGTGGCGCTCGTCCGGGGGTCGATGGCGCCGGTGGCGCGCCGGGGCTGACCCCGGCTACCCGCTGATCTCCGCCCGCTCCGTCCAGAGGCACGCGACAAGCAGCGACACGACCAGCCACGCCGCGGTGACCAGGATCGCCGTGTTCGCGTCCAGCGTGGCGCCCAGCTCCGTGCCGTTCACGACCGTCGACCCGCCGCTCCCGCCCGAGACCACCGCGCCGGCTGCTGCGAACGGGAAGAACTTGATGACGTGCGGCGCGAAGATCCCGGCCACGCCCTCCGCGAAGAACAGCCCGATCCCCACGCCGATGCCGGCGAGCTGGCTGCGCGTCACGGTCGCGATCGCGAACCCGAAGGCCGCGTTCATGGCCATGGCGAAGCCCGCCCGTGCGAACTGCTCGGGCAGCCGCAGGAGCGCGTCGGTGTCGCCCATGCCGTCGAGCCGGACGCCCACGACGAGCGCGCCGAGGGCTGAAACCAGGACCCCGGCGAGGAACGCCCCGACCAGGCCGAGGAACGTGTAAATCGCGACGGCGCCGTAGCCCAGCAGCGTGTACCGGGTCCGGCTCTCGCCGCGCGCGACGGCGGACTTGAGCGTGCCCCACGCCCACTCGGAGCCGGCGATGGCGGCGCCGTACGTGACCCCGAGCAGCCCGCCGATGCCGATGACCAGCGAGATGATCAGCTCGTACGCCGTGGGGAACGTCAGGAACTGGCGCGCCGCGAGGGCCGCCTGGGGGTCTGCCGCGGCCTTGCTGCCGACGACGACGAAGAACACGATCAGCGCATGGAGCGCTACCAGGAGCAGGAACGTGACCCAGGTCGCGGGGCGCCGGCGGAGCTTGCGCAGGTTCGCGCGCAGGAGCCTCACAACGGCCACCCCGGCACGACCGGTGGCGGGACGGACCCGGGCGCGGCCCCCGGTGCCGGTGGCGCCCCGAGATCCCGCCCCGTCCCGGTGAGCTCGAGGAACAGCTCCTCGAGGTTCGTCCCCACCTCGATCCGCGACGCGAAGACACCAGTCGACGCGAGCGCCTGGTTGAGCTCGGCGGCCCGGTCCGGGTCGATGCGGACTTCCAGCCAGCCGCCCTCGGGGCCGGTCTCGGCGCGGACGTTGCCCGGCCCCGCGACGGCCTCCAGCGTCCCGCCCGCCGCCGGCAGCTCGCCCGGCGAGACCCGGACGCGCACGGACCCCTCCTCGCGCAGGAGCTGCTCGATGCGCCCTTCGCGGACCAGGCGGCCCCGCGCGATGATCCCCACGACGTCGGCGAGCTGCTGGACCTCGGAGAGGATGTGGCTCGAGACGAAGACCGTCTTGCCGGCCGCGGCGAGCGCGCGCAGCGTGTCGCGCATGCCCGCGATGCCCGCTGGGTCGAGGCCGTTCGCCGGCTCGTCGAGCAGCAGCAGCTGCGGGTCGGACAGGAGCGCGCCCGCGATGCCGAGCCGCTGCTTCATGCCCAGCGAGTAGCCCGAGACCCTGTCCGACGCGCGGTCGCGCAGGTTCACGAGCGAGAGGAGCTCATCGACGCGCGACGCAGGGGTCGGGGCGCCGGTCGCGGCGAGCGCGCGCAGGTTCTCGCGGCCCGAGAGGAACGGGTAGAAGGACGGCGTCTCGATGAGCGCCCCGACCCCGAACAGCCGCCGCCGGTCTCCGCGCCCGAACGGCCTGCCGAGCAGCTCGACCTGCCCCGCATCCGCATGGACGAGCCCGGTCAGGATCCGCATCGTCGTGGTCTTGCCGGCGCCGTTGGGCCCCAGGAAGCCATAGACGACGCCCGTCGGCACGCGCAGGTCGAGCCCGTCGAGGGCCACCCGCGAGCCGTACCGCTTCGCGAGCCCCTGCGTGGCCAGCGCCACGCCCGCCGCTTCCGTCACGTCGCCTCCAGGGCTTGGCCGGGGCCGTGCAGTCGGCATCCGGGCCTGACGAACGATAGCGCCCATCGTTTCATGGGCCGAACGGCACAGGGACGGGCGTCGAGGCCGCGTGGCATACTCGGCTCGACCCCAGGTCGACCATCCGACGCAGACAGGGCAACAACCGAAGAGCCGTCGTCACGGCAGGCATCCTGTCGCCCCTCGGGTGGCTCGCCACCCGGCACCCCGCGGTCTCCCCCAGGGATCGCCCCCGGTCCGCTCCCTCCGACGGATGCGCGTGCCCCAGCCGCTCCTTCGTCTCGCCGCCGACGGCCACCAGTCCAACCGTCATCACGGGCCCATCCGTGGTGTTCCGGCAGAGGGGAGGCAAGACGATTGCCCCAGCACCATAGCGGCGCCCAGAGGGCGCCCCGCAGGAGGATCCGGTCGCTCCTGACCGTGATCTTCGCCGCACTGATGTTCGCAACCGCGACGACCGTCACGGCCCCGGAGGCCATGGCCGCGACCAAGAAGGTCGTCATCGTCGTCGGTCCGGTTGGTGGCTCGACCGCCAACTACAAGGCCAGCGCCAACAAGCTCGCCGACCAGGCTCGCAGCTACGGCGCCTCCGTGGCCAAGATCTACACGCCGTACGCCACGTGGGCGCGCGTCTCCGAGGCCGCCAAGGGCGCCAACGTCCTGATCTACCTCGGCCACGGCAACGGCTGGCCCAGCCCCTACGCCCCCTTCGACGTCAAGTCCAAGGACGGCATGGGCCTCAATCGCGTGGCCGGCAGCGGCAACGCCAACACCAGGTACTACGGCGAGTACTACATGGCGAAGCTGGCGCTTGCGCCCAACGCCGTGGTCGTGCTCAACCGGCTGTGCTACGCGTCCGGCAACAACGAGTGGGGGGCGGGGAACCCCACCAAGTCGACCGCCATCAAGCGCGTGGACAACTTCGGCGCGGGCTTCCTGAAGTCGGGCGCCAAGGCCGTCTTCGCGAGCGGTATCACTGGCGTGGGCTACGTGCTCAAGGGCCTGTTCAAGGCCGACCCGGCCATCAAGATGAGCAAGCTCTTCTGGACCGATCCCAGCCGGACCGGCGACCGCGAGTTCACGTTCACGTCGGTCCGCACGAGCGGGGCGACGGCGATCATGGATCCGTACGCGCCCGGCCGCTACTACCGCAGCGTGATCGGGATCCTCGGCACGACGGTCAGGGACTGGCGCGCCGCCGGGGGGTAGCCCTCGGTCTCTCCTCTTGCTCTGCTGGACGGCGCCAGGCCCTTGGGTCCGGCGCCGTTCCGATTCTGGCGGCAGGTCCGTGGCCGCCATCGGCTGGTGAGCAGCGGAGGAGCGGCGGATGGGCGGTTGCCGACGCGCGGTCAGGCCGTTGCCGACGCGCCGGCGTGGGCCCCATCCGCCTCGGATCCGATTGCCGGCGCCCGCCGGAACAGCGCCCAGGCCGTGACCGCGGCGAGGAACGTGACCGCGCCGCCGAGCGCGAACACCGACCGGATGCCGATGACGTCCGCGAGGATCCCCGCCGCCGCCATCGACCCGATCGACGCCGTCTGGATCGCCGCGTTCAGCGCCCCGGCCACGCGGCCCCGGGTCCCGTCGGTCGTGGAGCCCTGGACGATCGTCATCGTGGTCGCCTGGACCGGCATCGTGAACGCGCCGGCCCCGAATGTGACGAGCATCAAGATGGCGGGCCCGGGCACGAGCGCCAGCAGCCCGATGCACGCCGACAGCCCCACGAGGCCCCCGACGAACAGCCGCGGGACGCCCAGACGCGAGGCCAGCCCCGCGAGCAGGCCGCCTGCCACCACCATGGCGATCGTCTGGGCCGCCTCGATCGGGCCGGCCCACGCGGGGCTTGCGCCAAGCTCGTCGACAAGGAACGGGATGAACAGCACGTTGATGGCGCCGACGCCGAGCATGGTGACCGAGACGCCGCCGAGGGCCGCCACCAGCGGTGCGGACCCGGCGATAAGCCGCAGCCCGTCGAGGACCGCGCCACCCATGCCGCGGGCCGCGATGGCCGCCGTCGTGGCCGCCTCCGGGCGACCCAGGTCGCGCGAGACACGGAGCACGAGCAGCACCGACACGAGGAACGTCGCCGCGTCCACGATGAACACGGGCCACGCGACGCCCGCCATGCCGGCGATCACGCCCGTGACCCCCGCGCCGATCACCCCCGCGACCATCCGCGTCATCTGGCCGAGCGAGTTCGCGGCGAGGAGGCCCTCGGCGGGCACGACACGCGGGACCAGCGCGGTGCGCGCCGGCGAGAAGAACGTGCCGATGACCGCCTGGACCGCGGCCAGGACGAAGACGACCGGCAAGGCACCCGCGAGCGCCGCGGGGACGAGCCCCAGCACGACGATCGCGCGCAGCGAGTCGGAGATCAGCATGATCCGGCGACGGTCGGAGCGGTCGGCCCAGGCGCCGGCGAACAGCCCGATCGTCACCGGCGGCAGCGCGACGAGGATCGACATGAGCGCGAGCGCCGCCGTCGAGCCCGTCTGGTCGAGCACCAGCAGGAAGAGGGCGAGGTAGGTCATCCCGTCGCCGATGTCGGAGATGGCCTGGGCGAGGTAGAGGCGCCGGAAGTCGGGGAGGCGCAGGAGGTCGCGCACGCCGAAGTGGGCGACGGCCGGGACGTCAGCCATCGGATGGTTCCTTCGTGGTTCGAGGCATGGGATAGACGGCGAGGACGACGCCCCAGGCCTCGGCCTCGGGGCCGTCCTCGTCGGAGAACTCCACCTGGAGCTCATTGAGGCGGCGCCGGTACTCGGCCGCGCGGGCGGGCGAGAGCCGGCTGAGCGAACGCGCGACGAGCACTCGGTCGCCATCGGTGGTGCGGGGTTCGCCGGACGAGACCAGGGACGCGCTGCGCATCGCGGCCTCGATCTCGTCGCGGGCGGTGTCGAAGATGGTGACGAGGGTGTCGTGGATCGCCTGCGTCGCCGCGTCGGTGTCGCCCTCGAACATCCGGCGGTCCAGCTGGAACGAGAGGGCCGCGACGCGGTACCGGGTCTCGATGATCCCCGACACGACGCGCCGCTCGACGGGCAGGACGATCCCGTGGGCGAGCAGCTGCTCGACGTGGTGGTAGAGGCGGGTCGTCGGCACCTCGAGGGCGGCCGCGAGCTCCTTCACGGACCACGGCGGATCCTGCCGCTGGACCATGACCTCCATCAGGCGCATGCGCGTCGGGTCGCTGATCGCGCGGAGGGTATCCGTGCTGGAGATGAGCATGACCGGCTCCGGCATGAAGCCCGGCTGGATGGGGTTCTCGTCGGCGGGGGACATCGGTGTTCTTGGTCCGTCTAGCATTCAACATATGTTGAACGATAGAATGACGGATGAACGGCGATTGTCAAGCCCCAATTGCACCGGCGTCCCGTGTCAGGTTGACGGGCACGAACGAGGGGCTTCGTGCGGCGACCGTCGGGTATACGTGGCCTCGTGCCAGGCGTCCGGGCGCCACGGCGCCGTGCCCGCCGCGGCCCCGACTCCGCCGCGAGCCGCCGCGGAACCCCCCCGGACATGAAGAAGCGGGCGCCGGCCCGAAGGCCGCGCGCCCGCTGCGTAACCCGAGAGAGGGCCGGGACCTAGACCCCGACCTCCCGCGGCGTGCTCCAGGAGTGGAGCGTCGCGAGGTAGTTCGCCCGCTCGAAGGCCGTGGGATCCGCCACGTTCGCGGCGGTGGCGGACCCGCGGAGCTGCGAGACGCTCTCGTACTCGCGCGCCTCCATCCAGGCGATCAGCTCCCGCTCGACGGTGCCGACGTGGCCGGCCCCGTGGCGCAGGATGGCGGACGCCATCATCGTGATGTCGGCGCCCACGGCGAGCGCCTTGACGACGTCGCTGGCCCCGTGGATCCCGGACGTGGCCGCGAGACCCGTGCCGGCGCCCAGCTGCGGGCGGAGCATCCCGATCCAGCGGAGCGGCAGGCGCAGCTCCGAAGGGTGCGACAGCGAGACCTTGTTGACGACATCGAACGTCTCGAGGTCGAGGTCCGGCTGGTAGAAGCGGTTGAACAGGACGAGCCCGTCGGCCCCGGCCCCCACGATGCGACCCGCGAAGTTCGCGAGGGCCGAGTAGTACGGCGAGAGCTTGACCGCGAACGGGATCGTGATGGCGTTGGCCACCTCGGCCACGAGGTCGATGTCGGCCTGCTCCCGGAACGACGACCCGATCTGCGGGTCCGCCGCCACGTGGTACAGGTTGAGCTCCAGCGCGTCGGCGCCGGCCTCCTGCATCAGCTTGGCGTAGCGGGTCCAGGAGCCGTTGGCGTCGGCGTTGAGGCTCGCGATGACCGGGATGGAGACGGCCTTCCGGGTCTTCTCGATGCGCTCGAGATACCGGTCGCCAACGCCCTTGAACTCCGCGACGGTCGGGAAGTACCCGAGCGCCTCGGCGAACTGCTCGGTGCCCTGGTCCAGGGACCGGGACATCTCCAGCTCGTCGTGGAGAATCTCCTCCTCGAAGAGCGAGGGCAGAACGACCGCGCCGGCCCCGGCGTCCTCCAGCTGCTTCACGAACGACGGGTCGCCCGTGAGCGGCGTGGACGACGCGACGATGGGGGACCGGAGATCGAGACCCAGGTAGCGGGTCCGAAGATCGGGGGTCACGCCTCAGCTCCCTTCTCGCCCGTGCCATTGCCGGTGGCCGAGACCGGGGCCACCGTGGCCACGGGCTCCGTCACGGCCTCGGCCGCGTGGAGGTGCGGGACGCTGCGGCGCATCCCGGACATCTGCTCGTAGTAGCGCCAGCGCTCGTCGGCGTCGGCCTGGATGAGCTCGGCGAGCTCGGCGGCCTTCTCCGGATCGGTGCGCTGCAGGATCGCGAAACGCGTCTCCGTGGAGACGAACTCGCTGATCGGCATCGACGGCTTCGCGCTGTCGAGCTTGAATGGGATTCCGTCCTCCACCTCGGAAGGCTGGAAGCGGTAGAGCGGCCAGTAGCCGGACTTGACCGCGTCCTTCTGGTGGCTCATCGAGCGACTCATGTCGATGCCGTGGGCGATGCAGGTCGAGTACGCGATGACCAGGCTCGGACCCGGCCAGGCCTCGGCCTCGATGAGCGCCTTGATCGACTGGGCGTCGTTGGCCCCCAGGCTGATCTGCGCCACGAAGACGTTGCCGTAGGCCCGGGCGATGGCGCCCAGATCCTTCTTGCCGGTGGGCTTGCCGGCCGCCGCGAACTTGGCGACCGCGCCGCGCGGCGTGGCCTTGGAGGCCTGGCCGCCGGTATTGGAGTAGACCTCGGTGTCGAGGACGAGGATGTTCACGTTGCGGCCGGACGAGAGGACCTGGTCCAGCCCGCCGAAGCCGATGTCGTAGGCCCAGCCGTCGCCGCCGAAGATCCAGATGCCCTGCTTGACGAGGTCCGTCGAGAGGGCCTCGAGCGCCCGGGCGTCCTCGGCAAGCTCGCCGCTGACCCCGGCCAGGATCCCGCGGAGCTTCGTCACGCGCTCGCGCTGCGCGGCGAGCTCGGGCTCGGTGTCCTGGGGGCTGTCGATCAGCTCGGCCGCGAACGCCTCGCCGATGATCGGCTTGAGCTTCTCCACGAGCAGCGTCGCGTAGGCGACCTGGGCATCCAGGCCGAGCCGCATCCCGAGGCCGAACTCCGCGTTGTCCTCGAACAGGCTGTTGGCCCACGCGGGACCGCGGCCCTGGCCGTTGACGGTGTACGGGGTGGTCGGGAGGTTGGCGCCATAGATGCTGGAGCAGCCGGTGGCGTTGGCCACGACCATCCGGTCGCCGAAGAGCTGGGTGACCAGGCGGATGTACGGCGTCTCGCCGCAGCCCGCGCAGGCCCCGGAGAACTCGAATAGCGGCTCGAGCTGGGCCGCGCCCTTGACCGTGTCACGCGGCAGCGCGCTGCGGTCGAGCGGCGGGATCTCCAGGAAGGCGTCCCAGCGCTCGCGCTCAATGTCGCGCCTGTCCAGGTACGGGGCCATGTTGATGGCCTTGTGCCCGACGTCGGTCTTGCTCTTGGCGGGGCAGACGTCCACGCAGACGCCGCACCCGGTGCAGTCGTCCGGCGCGACCTGGATCGTGAGCCGGTGGCCCGGGAGGTCGCGGGACTTGAACTCCTTGGTGACGAAGCCGGCCAGGGCCGGGACACTCGCCTCGGGGAAGACCTTCATCCGGATCGTCGCGTGCGGGCAGACCATGGCGCACTTGCCGCAGTCGATGCAGATCGTCTCGTCCCACTCCGGGATCTGCTGGGCGATGGCCCGCTTCTCCCACTTGGTGGTGCCGGTCGGGAAGGTGCCGTCCACGGGCAGCGCGCTGACCGGGAGGAGGTCACCGTCGCCGGCCATGAGCCGGGCCGTGACCTGCTGGACGAAGTCCGGCGCGTGGTCCGGCACGAGAGTCTTCAGGACCCGAGCCTCGTTGACCGCGCCCAGCGTCACCTTGCCCAGGCGGGCGATCGAGGCGTCGATGGCGGCGTAGTTGCGCTGGACGACGGCGTCACCGCGCTTGCCATAGGTCTTCTTGACGAAGTCCTTGATCCGGCTGATCGCCTCCTCGGCGGGCAGGACGCCCGAGAGGTGGAAGAAGCACGGCTGCATGATGGTGTTGATGCGGTTGCCCATGCCGGTCTCGGCGGCAACGGCCATCGCGTCGATCACCCAGAGGTTGATCTGCTTGTCGTTGAGCTGCTGCTGGACGACGGCCGGGAGCTGGTCCCAGACCTCGTCGGGGCCGTACGGGCTGTTGAGCAGGAAGGTGGCGCCGTGCTTCGCGCGGTCCAGCATCCGGACGCTCTCGAGGAGCCCGAACTGGTGGCAGGCCACGAAGTCCGCGTCGTCCACGAGGTAGGTGGAGCGGATCTGCTGCGGCCCGAACCGGAGGTGGGAGGACGTGACCGACCCGGACTTCTTGCTGTCGTAGACGAAGTAGCCCTGCGCGAAGAGATCCGTGCCCTCGCCGATGATCTTGACCGACGACTTGTTTGCGCCGACGGTGCCGTCCGACCCGAGGCCGAAGAACAGCGCCTGGACCTCGCCCGCCGGGCGGGGATGGCTGAACGTCGCCGAGATCGGCAGCGAGAGGTGCGTCACGTCGTCGTAGATGCCGACGGTGAAGTGGCGCTTGGGCCTGGCCGCCAGCAGCTCGTCGAAGATCGGCTTGACCATCGACGGGGTGAACTCCTTGGAGGAGAGCCCGTAGCGGCCACCGACGACCTTGGGGGCGACGGCGAAGGGCGGCTCGTCGCTGTCCTGCGCCTCGGCGAGGGCGGTGATGAGCGCCTGGTAGAGCGGCTCGCCGACGGCGCCCGGCTCCTTGGTGCGATCGAGGACCGCGATCTGCTTGACGGTCTTCGGCAGGGCCGCCATCAGCTGAGCGGCGGGGAACGGCTGGAACAGCCGGATGACGATCATGCCGACCTTCTCGCCGGCCGCCACCATCGTCTCCACCGTCTCTTCGACCGCGCCGGTGCCCGAGCCCATGATCACGATCACGCGGTCGGCGTCGGGCGCACCCTTGTACTCCACGAGCGAGTAGCGGCGACCGGTCTGCGCGGCGAACTCGTCCATGACCTCCTGCACGATCGCCGGCACGGCGTCGTGGAAGGGGTTGCAGGCCTCGCGAGCCTGGAAGAAGACGTCGGGGTTCTGCGCGGTGCCGCGCACGACCGGCGTCTCCGAGGTGAGGCCGCGCTTGCGGAACGCCAGGAGGTCGTCCTCGCGGATGAGCGCGCGCAGGTTCTCGGGCGTCAGCGTCGAGATCTTGTTGACCTCGTGGCTGGTCCGGAAGCCGTCGAAGAAGTGGAGGAATGGGACCCGGGAGCGCAGCGTCGCGGCGTGGGCCACGGCGGCGAAGTCGTGCGCTTCCTGGACCGAGTTCGCGGCCAGCATCGCCCAGCCCGTCGCCCGGGCGTGCATGACGTCGCTGTGGTCGCCGAAGATCGAGAGCGCGTGGGTTGCGAGCGTGCGCGCCGCCACGTGGATCACCGCGGGCGTGAGCTCGCCGGCGATCTTGAACATGTTCGGGATCATGAGCAGGAGGCCCTGCGACGCCGTGAACGTCGTCGTCAGCGCGCCCTTCTGCAGCGACCCGTGGACGGCACCCGCGGCGCCCGCCTCGGACTGCATCTCGACGACCGAGGGGACGCTGCCCCACAGGTTCGGCTTGTGCGCAGCCGACCAGTCATCGCAGTACTCGGCCATGGGCGAGGCCGGCGTGATCGGGTAGATGGAGATCACCTCGCTCATCGCGTATGCGACGCGCGCGGCTGCCTCGTTGCCGTCGAGGCACTCCCAGTGCTGACTCATCAGTGTCTGCATCCTTTCGGGTGACACAAGCCACCCGGACTCCTGGTGGCGACGGGGACGGTCCGGCAGGGCATGGCCCAGCGAAGCCACCTGCAAGTTTGCGCCAACAGGACAACCCAATGGGGGGGCGATCAGTCCCGGATCGACGGCTCCGGGGTCACGGATTGGGTGGGACCCGTAGGCCCTCCGGCCCTCACCTCCCTGCCGTGCGGCCCACCGGACCCGACACCCGCTGCCGACTCGCGGCACCATGGCGTCATGCCCCAGCGTCGCGCCGCCGTCGACACCGGCTGGCGGGCCGTCCGTGCCGCTGCGCCGGCCCGGATTGCCGCGTGGGCGTGGGTCGCGGACCGTCTACTTCCCCGGCGACACGGACCTGCATCCGGGAATGGAGGCACTGGCGGGGACCCTGGACCTCGCCCTGCTGCCTGTCTGGGGCTGGGGCCCGACGATCGGGGAGGGGCACATGAACCCCGAGCGTGCCGCGCAGGCCGCCGCGATCCTGCGGCCGCGTCTGGCCGTGCCGATCCACCGGGGGACGTTCTACCCGGCCGGGCTGCGGCGCGTGGTGCCCGCGCCATTCGAGACGCCTGGCCCGGCGTTTGCCGAGGCGGCCCGGCGGCTGGCGCCGGAGGTGCCGGTGCGGGTCATCGCGCCCGGGGAGTCGTTCGACCTGCCCACGCGCTGAGCACGGCACGAGCCCGGGAGCGTGAGCTGGTCAGACCTGGTGCGTCGCCCAGCTCACGTGCCACGCCCGCCAGAGGGCGGCGGGGTCGCTGAGCGGATCCCCGTGGACCAGGACGAGGTCCGCCGGCCCGCCCTCGCGGACGACGCCCGCGTCGGGCTCGCCGAGGAGCTCGCCGCCGCGCCACGTCGCGCTCGCCAGCGCCTCCCAGGGCTGCAGGCCCGCTTCGACGAGCTGCTCAACCTCCCAGGCCAGCTGGTTCGCCCTCGTCGACCCGCCGCCGTGGTCCGTGCCGGTCGCGATGGAGACGCCGGCCGCGTGGGCCAGCCGCACGCTCTGGACCGCCCGCTCCCGGCGGGCCTCGGTCTTCGCGCGCCCCTCGACCGAGGCGAAGCGGGTCAGGTTCGTCGTCTGCCCGAAGGTCCGCCACGAAGCCAGCACGCACAGCGTCGACACGAGGCGGACGCCGTTCACGGCCATGATCCGCGCCGTGTCCTCGTCCAGCTCGAAGCCGTGCTCCAGGGAGTCGACACCCGCTTCCGCGCCGGCGCGTGCTCCCGCCACATACCCGCTGTGCGCGGTCACGCGGGCGCCGCGCGCGTGCACCGTCTCGATCACCCGGCGCAGCTCGTCGGTCGACCACGGGCTCACGCCCGGGTCAGGCCCGTCGAGGTAGAGCTTCACGAGGTCGGCGCCGTCGTCGAGCTGGCCGATGGCCGCCGCGAGGAGCTCGTCGCCGTTCGCGGCCTCCACCGACAGCGCGGGCAGCAACCCCGGCGCCATGATCCAGGTTCCCGCCGCGCGCACGTGGGGGAACGCAGGCCGGTCGCGCCAGCGGTCGCGGACGCCAAGGGCGACGGCCCGCACGCGCCCGCCGTCCTCCGGGTCCGCACGGGTCACCGAGCCCACGTCGCGGGCCCAGCGCACGCCGGCGCGGGTGAGGAGCCGGCCGTTGGCCTCGGCGGCGTCGAGCATGCGCACGGTCGGATCGGAGCCCCGGTCGATCCACCGGGCGCCACCGGGCATGGTGATGTGGCTGTGGGCGTCGACCATCCCCGGAATGATCGTGGAGCCCGCCGCGTCGACGATCTCTACGTCGCCCGGGTCGCCGACGGGTCCTTCGTCGTCCGAGGGCCGGATCCAGGCGATGTGCCCGTCCTCGACGAGGATCGAGACGCCGAGCGTCAGCCGGTCGCCCCGGCCGTCGGCCAGCGCGCCGTCGCGGTAGAGGCGGCGCAGGGCGGTCATCCTAGCCGTGGATGGAGCGGGTGGTGCTGCGGTCGCCCGCGAGGCCCAGGGCGTCGGCCACGATGGGCCTCGCGGTCCCGGCCGCATCCTTGAAGTCGGCCTCCGCCGCCGCGAGCGGCTGGATGGCGCCGGCGTCGGACGTCGTGATGGGCTCCCACAGCGTCGAGGCCGGGTCCGTGACCGGGCCGGCGATGGGGACGGGCACCGGGGCGACCGGGACCGGCTCGGTGGTCGGCGGCTTGATCACGCCGCGCTCGATGGCCACGCCGCGGGCTCGATCGGACGCGTCCCTCGCCTTGCCGGCCACCGTCCTGCCCACGCCCTTCGTGAGGCTGCTGGTCTTGCGCGCGATGACGTCGCGGCGCTCCCTGCCGTGCTTGGGGTCGAGGAGGATCGCCGCGACGGCCCCGGCGCAGACGCCCGCGACGATGCCGTCGTCGAGGTACTTCGAGCGGGCCTGCGCACGGCCACGCGCGTAGG
>JANNHX010000280.1:0-2367 GCA_031404615.1 Chloroflexota bacterium | reverse complement strand
CGCGAGCGCACCGAGCATCCGCTGAAGAGGATCATGTCGGTCAGCGACGAAGGAGCTGCGCCGTCGCGCGCGCGTTCGACACCGTCCAGGTCCTCGATGACGGTCTCGACGCGCTCATCCAGCGTCTCGTCGGACTCCTCGAGCGCCTCGGCATCGGCCGCGGCCTCCTCGGCGGCGTCGAGCGGCCCGTCGTCGTCCAGGTCGTCGTCGGCCGGGTCGAAGTGGCCGTTGCCGGGCTGGCCGGTCACGACACGGCCTCGAGGGTCGTCCCGCCGAATCGTCGACTCACCACGTGTCTCTCCTGCCGTCGGTCGCTTCATCCTGCGCCTGAGTGACCCCATCATCGCGCAGATGTCCGGTGGCCACGACTGGTTCGACCAGGCGGATCCGATCGTCCCGACCCGGGATCCCGTCGGTGACGGTCTCCCAGGCACCGCCTCTCCGCACCTCATACGTCCGGAAGGCGCACCCGATGCCCGCCGCGGTCATCGGGTCCGCGCTGTCCATCAGCTGGAAGTGGAGGTGTGGCGTCGTCGAGTTGCCGGTGTGCCCCAATCGCCCGATGACCTCGCCCGCCGCCACGGCCTGACCCTCCGCCACCGCGACGGAGCCCGGTGCCAGGTGCGCGAAAGCGGCGAAGACGCCGTCGCGTCGCACGACCACGTGGTTGCCGAGGATCCAGGGCAGGCGCGCCGGCGAGAAGGTGAAGGCATTCCGCAGGAGGAGCCCGGCCTCGCGCACCGGGTGGACCCGCCGCCGCTCCGGGAAACCGTCGACCGCCGTGACGACCACGCCCCCGAAGGGCGCGTGCACGGGGGCGCCCCATGCGAAGCACTCCCGGGTCGGAACGCCGACCAGCAGCGTGCGCAGCCAGCCCGCCCGGTGGTAGTGCGCGCCGCGCCGGTCATCGGTCACCAGGAAGTCGTAGGCAAAGCGTTGGCCGAGGATATCGGTGCCGTGGCTTGGGATGCGGTCCGCGGGCGAGGTCACCGCCACCCATCCCTCGCCGCGCAGCGGGAACTCGACGACGACCACGTTCATGATCGCTCGGCGACGGGCCGTTGCATTGCGTGCGGGCGGATCGACGAGCAGCTCGCCGTGACCGGGATCGCCGAGGGGATCCGCCCCGAGAACACGCTGCGGGGGCACCGAGCGATTGGGGCCCACCGTGCGGAGCGCCTACGAGGCTGCCACGGCGTGGGTGGAGGCTCGTCGAGCCTGACACCCAGGGGCACTAGGCCTTGGGCGCCTTCTTGTCCTTCTCGGCCTTCTTGTCCTTCTGCGCCTGCTTGTTCTTCTTCCTGGCCATTGACGGTCTCCTTGTCGCGGCGGTTCGATACGACATGCTCACGCTTGGCGGCCCACCCTGGGCGTCGACGTGCAGCGGGCTCCAGGTGGTGCGCCACGGTCCCGTCCGGCACCGGCCGGACACGTCGGGGCGCGGGATCAGTAGCCGTGGAGCGTCCCGGAGCCATGGAACACGATGAGGGTCTCCCGCCGGCTGCCGGGACCCACGAGCTGATCCGCGACCAGCGCGTGACCCGACAGGGCCCGTCCATCGGCGGTGTGGCCGGCGAGCTCGCCGTCCTCCACCACCGGGCTGAGGCGCGTCAGCACGCGCGCGAGCCACTGCGGCTGGCCACGGCTGTCCTGCCAGCAGTCCATCGTGGCGCCGGGCAATGCCACGCCGGCGAAGGTCACGTCGAAGAGGGCGAAGCGCTGGTGTCTCTGCGTCACCACACGACGGTACCACCCCGTCGGGCGGTCCTCGGACGTTGACGCCCTACAAGCGCCTTATCCCGGATCCACCGATCTCCGCTCGCATCTCGCGCGCCCATGCGGCCCATGCCTGCGTTGGCTCAGGTGCGGGCCGCCTCCAGGATCGCCTCGAGATCCTTGGTGTGCTCCTCGTAGTGCTCGGTGAGCTCGCCGAAGAAGTACTCCTGGTGCGCAGCGTGCTTGATCCAGCGCGACTCCGGGACGACCGTCAGGTAGCCGCGGAGCTCGCCACCGGTGGTCGTGAAGCGGGCGCGCAGGTCCGCCATCGGCATCGCCCGGTACTGGACGAGCGCCGCCTCGTTGATCGCGTCGCCGGCCCCCGGGCCAGCGTTCCACTCGGCCTCGGCCCGGTCCATTGTGGGGCTCTGCTCCCCCACCGCCAGCTCCTTGGCGGTCGCCAGGGCAACCTCCTGCCCGGTGAGGATGTGACCCATCAGGTCGCGGCCCGACCAGCCGTGCGCAGCCTCGACGAGGATGTCCAGCTGCTCGTCCGAGAGCGCGTCCAGCGCCTCGTACGCCCGGAAGGTGTCGCGTTCGTCTTCGAGGAAGGAGAGGGCATCGGAGTACATGACGCCATGGTAGTCGGGC
>JANNHX010000279.1:0-8438 GCA_031404615.1 Chloroflexota bacterium | reverse complement strand
CCGACGCCGACGCCGACACCGACACCCGAATCGACGCCGACACCCGAATCGACACCGACACCCGAGCCGACACCGGCGCCCACCCCCGAACCGACACCCGAACCGACGCCGACACCGACGCCTGCCCCGACACCGACGCCGACACCGACACCCGAACCGACGCCGACACCGACGCCTGCCCCGACGCCGACACCCGAACCGACGCCGACACCGACACTCGAGCCGACGCCGACACCGACGCCTGCCCAGACCCTCACGCCGACGCCGACCCCTACTCCGGTGGCCACGCCGGCGCCGTCGCCCACCCCCGAACCGACACCGACCCCCACGCCGACACCGGCGCCGTCTGCCACCCCGTCGCCCACCCCCGAGCCCGTCATGCCGATCGGCGAGGTGCGGATCGCGGCCGATGGCTCCGAAGCGACCATCGAGGGCGTGCTCACCACCGGGGTCGGCACGCTCGAGGCTGGGCGCACGGGCTTCGTGCAGGACTCGACGGCCGGGATCGCCGTCTATCTCGACGCGCCGCTTGCGGTGCTCCTCCCCGCAGGGACACGCGTCCGCCTGGCCGGGATCGTGGGCTCGCGGTACGCCCAGCGGACCCTGCGCATCGCGGCCGCCGACATCATGGTCCTCGGAGAGGGCGGGCTCCCATCGCCCATCCCGGTCGTGACCGGGGCCGCGGGTGAGCCCGTCGAGGGATCCCGGATCGCCCTGGCGGGCACCGTTGTGGAGACGCCATCCGCGCTGAGCGACGGGCTGGGCCTGCTCCTCGATGACGGCACCGGCCCGGTGCGGGTCGTCGTGGCGCCGGCCGCGCTCGGCGGATTCGATCCCGGCACGGGCGACCTCGTCGGCGTCGCAGGCCCCCTCGGGCAGCGCGACAGCAGCGGCACGGGCCTCGCGGGCTACCGCCTGTACGCGACACTGCCCGGCGAGCTGACCGTTGAGCCGCGGCCGACTCCAACCCCGACCCCGACTCCGCTCCCGTCGCCGACCGCCTCTGCCACAGCCGCGCCGACCCCGACGCCGCGCCCGACCGCGAGCCCGTCGCCCACGGCGACGCCGATCCCGTCGTCGACCGCGTCGTCAACCCCGGCCCCCACCGCGACGCCGTCGCCCACGCCGACCCCATCGACCACGCCGATCGCCATCACCGAGGCTCGCCTCGTGCCCGAGGGCAGGGCGGCCCACGTCCGCGGCACCGTGATCGCCGAGGCCGGACGCCTGGGCACGCCCCCGCTGTTCGCCATCGGCGATGCCACGGGCGGCCTCCCGGTCCGTCTCGCCGACGGCCAGTCCGCGCCGCCGCGGGGCACGCTCGTCGAGCTGCGTGGCACCATCGCGGCGCCGTACGGCCAGACGGAGCTTCGCCTCGTCGCCGGCGGTCTCACGATCCTCGGGACGGGCACGGTCCCGGCGCCGGTCGACCTCGATGCGGGCAGGGCCGGGGAGGCCACCGAAGGCCGCCTGGCGCGGGTCCGCGGCACCATCACGGCGGGTGCGAGCAAGGCGACCAGCGGAGACCTCGCGTTCACCGTCGAGGGTACGGATGGCGCCTCCCTGCGGATCGTCGCGGACGCTTCCGCGAGGCTCGACCCTGCGATCCTGCGCAAGGGGACGTCGGTGACCCTGACGGGCATCGTCGGCCAGCGGGCGTCGCGGAAGGGTGCTCTTGACGGCTACCGCCTCTGGGTGCGCGACCGCGCGGACGTCACCGTCGCCGCGGCACCGTCAGCATCCCCGTCCGCATCTCCCTCGCCGTCCGCCGGCTCGGCAACCGCGCCGCTGCTCTCCATCGCCGCCGCGCGGCTCCGCGAGAGCAAGCGCGTCACGGTCGAGGGCACCGTGACCGTGGACCGCTCGCTCCTCGACAGCTCGGGACGCCGGACGGTCATCGAGGACCGCTCGGGCGCCATCGAGCTCTATCTCGACGGCGAGGACACCGCGATCCGCGCCGGCGCCCGGGTGCGGGCCACGGGTGTCGTGGGGCGGGCCTGGGGCGCGCCACGCCTCCGCGTGGACGCGATCCGCGTCCTGGGCAGGCGCACGCCCGTCGCCCACGATCTGCGTGTCGCCCCCGGCGCGGCCACCGAGTGGCGCCTGGTCAGGGTGAGGGGGACCATCGCCGAGGTCCACCGCTCGGGCGACCGGTGGACCGCGGAGCTCGTCGCGGGCGGCCTGCGGGTGCCGCTGCTCGGGCTGCCGGGGAGCGGGATCGGGTCCTCGGCCATCGTCGAGGGACGGGCCGCGACGGTCGTCGGGATCGTGAAGCGCCCATACCCCACAGCGACGGACCAGCGGTTCGCGGTGGTGCCCCGGTCCCGGGGCGACCTGGACGTCGGCGCCGCGACGGCGACCGCGTCCGGCTCCGCCGCCTCCGGCCCCGCCGGGCCCGCCGCCTCACCAGAGGCAGGCATCACGGGGAGTGGAACCGGCGCGGGCACGGACCCCGTGGCTGCGGCCGGCCTCGACGTCCCGCTCGACGTCCCGCTCGCCGTCCTGGGCGACCGCCTCGGGGCCACGGTCCGCGTCGGCGGGCTCGTGACGGCCGTCGGCCCCGAAGGCATCCGCCTCGACGACGGGACCGCGACCGCCCGCCTCGTGTTCGAGGGTCCCGCAGCGGATCTCGCGTCCCTGCTCCAGCCGGGCGACGCCCTGAACGCGACCGGCGTACCCGAGGCCCGCGACGAGATCGTGGTGGTCGTCACGGACCCGGCGGGCGTCATCCTCCTCGGCGACCTCGGGGGCGACACAGGTGACGACGCGCCCAGGGCCTCCGGGAATCCGCTCGCGATGCTCGGCGTCCTTGCGGGCGAGGACGGCCCCTTCATGCCCGGCGGCGCGACGGTCTCCGCGGCGCTCGCCGCAGGCCGCGGTCCGAGTCCGGCGTCGCTCGCGCTGGCGACGCTCGTCCTGACGTCGGCGCTCGCCGCCGGCCTCGCGGCCTCGCGCGCCGTGAAGACCCGGCGCAGCGCACGGGCCCGAATCCAGGCACGCCTGGACGCGATTGCGACCCCTCCCCAGGCCGGCCCGCCAGCCCCCACATGAGGTCTGCCTGACCCCTGCGCGACCCACGCCCGGCCCGTGCACGCCCCCTGCTCGGGGTCACGTTCGGGCCGAGCGTGCGCGAACCGGCTTGACGCTCGTGGAATCGCCCCCCTATCCTCGGGCGAACCTCACGCCCCCTGAGCGTGAGTGAACGTGGGAGCGGGCACTTGCCGAACGAGGACACACGCGTCGCTGTCCCCTCCGGCGAGCGGCAGTACCACATCGGGCTCGGGCCCGGTGAGCTGGCCGACTACATCCTCCTCCCCGGCGACCAGGATCGTGTCGAGCGGGTCGCGTCGCGCTTCGACTCCGTCGAGCGCACCCACCGTCACCGCGAGTTCGCGAGCGCGACCGGCCTGTACAAGGGCCAGCGCGTCTCGTGCGTGTCCACCGGCATCGGCACGGACAACGTCGAGATCGTCATCGCCGAGATCCTGGCCATCACCGAGCGTCCCACCTTCATCCGAATCGGCTCCTGCGGCGCCCTCCAGCCCGGCATGGAGCTCGGCGACCTGGTGATCTCCGCCGGCTCCGTCCGGCTCGAGACGACCACCAGCTGGTTCGTCCACGAGGGGTATCCGGCGGTCGCGCACTACGAGGCGGTTGTCGCGCTCGTGGAGGCGGCCGAGGGCCTCGGCCTCCCGTACCACCTCGGGATCACGGCGACTGCGCCGGGGTTCTACGGCGCGCAGGGGCGCCCGATCCCGCGGCTTCCCATCCGTTACCCTGACCTCGCGGACGAGATGACCCGCCAGGGCATCCTCAACTTCGAGATGGAAGCCTCGGCCGTGCTCGTCCTGGCCGGGCTCGGCGGCTGTCGTGCCGGCGTCGTTTGCGCCGTCTACGCGAACCGCCGGACCGGTGCGTTTGTCGAGGGCGATATCAAGGACAAGGCGGAAGCGGCCGTGATCGACACGGGGCTGGAGAGCCTCCGGGTCCTCGCGGAGCTCGACCGCCAGAAGGCATTGGCCGGGGCGGCGCGATGGCGCCCGTCGCTCTGGGCCCCGGAATGAGCGCCAAAGCCCAGCGATCCCGCGGACTCGAGAGGCGTGCTCTCGTGACGCGGCTTGTTTGAGGAGGAGCGACATGGCTCAGGCCTACTGCGTCAAGGACAAGAAGAAGGTCGAAGTCGTTGACCCGCAGCAGATCACGATGAAGAACGGCAAGCCCGCGCTCCAGGGCACCTGCCCCGAGTGTGGCGGCAAGGTCTTCAAGATCGGCGGCTGACCTCCGCCCATCGCTCGCGATGACAGTGAGCCCCCTCCGGCCCGGCCGGTGGGGGCTTATTGGTATTCCGGCAGGGTCACAGTGGCCCGTTAGGACCGGGCCGCACGTCGGCTGAGCGTGATACCCGCTTTGCTAAGATTCGGGGAACGCTCGAACCCGCACCCTCCGAGGTCACGCCCTGTCCGCACCTACGGCCTTCGCTCCTGACCTTGCGCTGGATTCCGGTCGAGCGGGAATGCACCCTCGCGATCTCCGGTCTCCCGTCCGACGCGCCCGAGATGGTGCGTCGGGATTCTTCGGGGTCGCCGCCGCTCCCGTCCGACCGACGGTAGGGGCCGCGCTCCCGACGTCGCCCCGACCGGGTCTCGACAGCGGGCAGCAGGGGGTTCGTTCCGCGGATCGCCACCCTTCCACGTCCGGCGTGCCTGCCCGGCAAGCCGACGCCAAGCGTCCCCAGCCCCAGGAGGTTCCTCGATGACCGTTCGCGTCGGCATCAACGGCTTCGGCCGTATCGGCCGCCAGTCCCTCAAGGCGCTCATCGAGCGCTCCCCCGAGGTCGAGGTGGTCGCCGTCAACGACCTCGTCGACGTGAAGACGAATGCCCTGCTGTTCAAGCACGACAGCACCTATGGCGCGTACCCGGGCGAGGTCAGCCACACCGACGACTCGATCGTCATCGACGGCAAGATCGTCAAGGTCCTCCAGGTCAAGGACCCGGCCACCCTGCCGTGGGCCGACCTGGGCGTCGACATCGTCCTCGAGTCCACCGGCCTCTTCACGGACGCCGAGAAGGCCGCCGCCCATCTCCAGGCCGGCGCGAAGAAGGTCATCATCTCCGCGCCCGCCAAGAAGGAGGACATCACGATCGTCCTCGGCGTGAACGAGGACAAGTACGACCCGCAGGCCCACAACATCATCAGCAACGCGTCCTGCACGACGAACTGCCTGGCGCCGGCGGCGAAGGTGGTCCACGACAACTGGATCATCAAGCGCGGCCTGATGAACACGATCCACAGCTACACGAACGACCAGCGCATCCTGGACGTCGCCCACAAGGACCCGCGCCGCGCCCGCGCCGCCGGCCTCAACATCATCCCGACCACGACCGGCGCGGCCAAGGCCCTCGCCCTCGTGATCCCGGACCTCAAGGGCAAGTTCGACGGCTTCAGCCTCCGCGTCCCGACCCCCACGGTCTCGGTCGTGGACTTCACCGCCGAGCTCGAGAAGGACGTCACGCTCGAGGAGCTCAACCAGGCCTTCCGCGATGCGGCCGCCGGTCCCCTCAAGGGCATCCTCGGCGCCAGCGACGAGCCACTCGTCTCGTCCGACTATCGCGGCGACGACCGCTCCGCGATCGTCGACCTTGCCTGCAACATGGTCCTGGGCGGCAACTTCATCAAGGTCATCGCCTGGTACGACAACGAGTGGGGCTACAGCTGCCGCGTCGCCGACCTCGTGAAGTTCGTCGCCGGGAAGATGTGACCCGGAGCCTCATGGGGCTCCCGGAAGGATCGTGACAATGGACAAGCTCACCATCGCGGACCTCGATGCCGCGGGCAAGCGTGTCTTCGTGCGCGTGGACTTCAACGTCCCGTTGCAGGACGGCAAGGTCACCGACGACTCCCGCATCCGCGCGGCGCTGCCGACGATCAAGCACCTCCAGGCGCAGGGCGCACGCGTCATCCTCGCCAGCCACCTCGGCCGGCCGGACGGCAAGGTGTCCGACAGCCTCCGGCTCCGCCCGGTGGGCGAGCGCCTCGGCCAGCTGCTGGGCAAGACCGTGCCGGTCACGGGCGACGCTCTCGGCGCCGGGACGGAGGACGCCATCAAGCGCCTCCGGAACGGCGAGGTCATCCTCCTTGAGAACCTCCGCTTCCACGCGGAAGAGGAGAAGAACGACCCGCACTTCGCCGAGCAGCTGGCGGCCTACTGCGACGTCTACGTGAACGACGCGTTCGGGACCGCGCACCGCGCTCATGCCTCGACGGTCGGGATCGCGAAGCTCCGCCCGGCCTACGCCGGCTTCCTGATGGAGAAGGAGATCGCGAACCTGGGCATGCTCGTGAACAAGCCCGAGCACCCGTTCGCGGCGATCATCGGCGGCGCCAAGGTCAGCGACAAGATCAAGGTGCTCAAGAACCTGCTCGCCAAGGTTGACATCATGGTCATCGGCGGCGGGATGGCGAACACCTTCCTCCTGGCGCAGGGCAAGGCCATCGGCAAGAGCCTGGCCGAGCCCGACCGCGTGGAGGACGCCCGCGCGATCCTCGCCGCAGCCGAGGAGAAGGGCGTCAAGATCGTCCTGCCGGTGGACGTCGTCGTGGCCAAGGAGGTCACCCGCGGCACCGAGCACAAGACGTTGTCCGTTGACAAGGTGCCGGCGAGCTGGCACATCGTGGACGTGGGCAAGCAGAGCCTCGAGAACATCGAGGCGGCCCTGGCCGACGTGAAGACCGTGCTCTGGAACGGCCCGCTGGGCGTGTTCGAGATCCCGAGCTTCGCGCACGGCACGAAGACCGTCGCACGCTTCCTCGCCGACCGTGCCGCCGAGGGCGCGAAGGTCGTGATCGGCGGCGGCGACTCCGTCGCGGCCATCACCCAGCAGGGCCTGGCCGACAAGATGACCCACATCAGCACCGGCGGTGGCGCTTCTCTCGAGTTCCTCGAGGGGCGCGATCTGCCCGGCGTGACGGTCCTCCAGGACCGGGAAGGTGCCAAGTGAGCGATACCACCATCGCCTGGGTCGACGCCCGGGAGATCCTCGACTCGCGGGGCAACCCGACGATCGAGGTTGACGTCGTCACCGAGGACGGCAGCCTCGGCCGCGCCGCGGTCCCGTCCGGCGCCAGCACCGGCATCAACGAGGCCGTGGAGCTGCGTGACGGTGACAAGGCCCGCTACGGCGGCAAGGGCGTCCTCACCGCCGTCGCCAACGTCACCGAGCGCATCGGCCCCTCCATCGTCGGCTTCGACGCCGCGGACCAGGCCGACATCGACTCCGTCCTGATCGAGCTCGACGGCACGCCCAACAAGGGCGAGCTGGGCGCGAACGCGATCCTGGGCGTCAGCCTCGCCTGCGCGCACGCGGCCGCCTCGTCCCACGAGATGCCGCTGTACCGCTGGATCGGCGGCGTCGGGGCGCGGGTCCTGCCCGTCCCCATGTTCAACATCCTCAACGGCGGCAAGCACGCCACGGACTCCACGGACTTCCAGGAGTTCATGGTGATGCCCGTCGGCATCGAGAGCTTCCCCGAGGCGCTCCGCGCCGGCGCGGAGATCTTCGCGTCGCTGCGCAACATCCTCCATGACGAGGGGCACTCCGTAGGCCAGGGCGACGAGGGCGGCTTCGCGCCGTCCCTCAAGTCGAATGAGGCCGCGGTCGAGGTCATCCTGCGGGCCATCGAGAAGGCGGGCTACAAGCCCGGCGAGCAGATCGGCATCGCGCTTGACCCGGCGACGAGCTCCATCCTCGTCGAGGGCACGGGCGTCGAGGGCGTCACGGGCCAGTACCGGCTCGAGAAGGAAGGCCGCACGCTGGACTCCGGCGAGATGGTCGACCTGTGGGCCGACTGGGCCGCCCGCTACCCGATCGTCTCGCTCGAGGACGGCCTCGGCGAAGAGGACTGGGCAGGCTGGAAGGAGCTCCAGGCGCGCCTGGGCAGCCAGATCCAGCTTGTGGGCGACGACCTGTTCGTGACCAACCCGGCGTTCATCCGCAAGGGGATCACCGAGCAGGCCGCCAACTCCGTCCTGATCAAGCTCAACCAGATCGGCACGCTGACCGAGACGATCGACGCCATCGACGTCGCGCGGCGCGCCGGCTGGAGCGCCGTCGTCAGCCATCGCTCCGGCGAGACCGAGGACACCACCATCGCCGACTTCGTGGTCGCGATGGGCACAGGCCAGATCAAGACCGGCGCCCCGTCCCGCTCGGAGCGGGTCGCCAAGTACAACCGGCTGCTCCGCATCGCGGACGAGCTCGGCGAGGACGCCCGGTACCTGGGCCGCGCGGCACTCTCGGGCGCGGCCGGCCGCGGGGAGTTCTGATCCCGGTGTTCGTGGCCCGACGCGCTCCTGCCGAGGGCGCAACGTGAGCCGGTTCGTGGACCGCGGGGCGATCACGGCGGCCTGGGTCGGTCTCGGCATGGCCGTGACCATCG
>JANNHX010000278.1:0-2802 GCA_031404615.1 Chloroflexota bacterium | reverse complement strand
TCCTCGCGGTGGACCGCGGCAACCCGGCGCTGGAGCGCTATCGCGACGCGATGCACCCGGCCGTCCTGCGGCTCATCGCCATGTCTGCGGAGAGCGCCTCGCGGGCCGGCATCCCGCTCTCGGTCTGCGGCGAGATGGGCGGCGACCCCGCGGCAGCCCTCGCGCTCGTGGGCCTGGGCGTGCGGCAGCTCTCGATGGGGGCCGCGACCCTGCCGGCGGTCCGACGCGCGATCCGGGGGGCACATGCGGCGGAGCTGCGGACGCTGGCGCAGGCGGCGCTGGGCGACCGGTCCGCTGCGGAGGCCCGGGCACGGTTCGCGGCGCTGCTGGCGTCGTCGTGATGGGCCAGACGGCCGCCGTCATCTACGCGCTGGCGACGCTCGTCGTCGTCGGATTCCAGGTCGCGCTCGCGGCGGGGGTGCCGTGGGGCCAGTACGCGATGGGCGGGCGGTACCCCGGTCGCTTCCCGACGCCGATGCGCCTGGGCGCGGTGGTCCAGGCGATCGTCCTGGCGGTGCTGGCGCTGGTCGTGCTGGACAAGGGCGGCATCCTGGCGCTCGGCTGGACCGCGGCGCTGCCCTGGCTCGCCTGGGTCCCGGTCGTCGTCTCCGCCCTGAGCACCGTCATGAACGCCGCCACCCGCAGCCCGATGGAGCGGCGGATCTGGCTTCCCGTCGCGGTCGTCATGCTGCTCTCGAGCATCGTGGTGGCTGCCGCCTGACAGCGGGGCATCGTTGACACGCTCGATGGGCGATTGCTAGACTGCCAGCAACGCAGTTAGCACTCTCATGGTGCGAGTGCCAACCAACCCAGGAGAGCCCCATGGTGCGTCGCGTGCGTCGCTCCAGCGGCCCCCTTGATCTTCGCTCCCAGGCGATCCTTCGGGCCGTCATCGAGGAATACGTCACCAGCGCAGCGCCCGTAGGCAGCCATGCCCTCGTGGACCGCTACCGCCTCGGTGTGTCCAGCGCCACGGTCCGCAGCGTCCTCGCGGAGCTCGAGGCCGCCGGCCTCCTGATGCACCCCCACACGAGCGCCGGTCGCGTGCCGACGGAGCAGGGCTACCGCTACTACGTCGAGTCCATCGTGGACTCCGTGCCGCTGCCCCCGGTGGAGCAGCTGATGATCCGCCACCAGTTCGGGCAGGTGGAGTACGCGAGCGAGCACTGGTTCCGCCTCGCCGCCACGACGCTCGCGTCGGTGACGCGCGCCGCCGGCCTCGCCACGCCGGCGAAGCCCACCTCCGCGCACCTGCGCCGGCTGGACCTCGTGTCCATCAGCGACCGCCTCGCCAGCCTGATTCTCGTCCTCCGGGAAGGCGCCCTCAGGCAGGTGCTGATCACGCTGGACCACCCGACGGAGCAGGACGAGCTGTCCGCCGTCGCGAACCGTCTCAACGACCTGCTGGACGGCCGCACGGGCCTCGAGGCGGAGCGGATCCTGGGCGGCCTCGACGCGGAGGACCCGGCGACGGCCCTCCCGCGCAAGGTCGGCGAGCGTGTCGTCCGCGCCCTCCAGGAGTTCGACGGCGCCGCCATCGAGGAGCTCTTCTCCGATGGCCTGCTCAACGTCATGGCCGCCCCGGAGTTCGCGCAGAGCGAGAAGCTCCGCCGCGTCTTCGCGGCCCTCGAGAACCGCGCCTACCTGGCGAAGCTGATCAGCGGCGTCGCCCTGAGCGGCCGCATCTGCGTCTTCATCGGCTCCGAGAACCCGGCCGAGGAGATGGCGGACGTGAGCCTCGTCCTGGCCCCGTACGGGCAGCCCGGCCGCGCCGTCGGCGTCGTCGGTGTCCTGGGCCCGACGCGGATGGCCTACCCGCAGGCCATCGGCACGGTCCGCTTCGTGTCCGGGCTCATGAACGAGCTCATCGACCACCTGTACGCCTGATCCCCCGATGCCTGACCACGACACGCACCGAACCCGGAGACCCATGAACCGCAAGACCCGCGCCGAGGAGCGCATCGAGGAGCTCGACATCTCCCCGGCCGCCCTGACCGAGCAGATCGAGGGCCTGACCGCCGAGCGCGACGAGGCGATCGCCAAGGTCGACGAGTACGTCGGCCTGCTCCAGCGCGAGCGCGCCGAGTTCCTCAACTTCAAGCGCCGCACAGCCGACGAGCGCGAGCGGGCCATGGGGCTCGCGGGCGTGGACCTGATCACCAAGGTCCTCAACCTCGCCGACGACTTCGACCGGGCCATCGAGACCCGCCCGGCGGAGTTCGAGGGCAACGCCTGGGCCGAAGGCATCGCCGCCATTGACCGCAAGCTCCGCCTGCTCCTCGAGAGCGAGGGCGTGACGCAGGTCGACGCGACGCCCGGCACCCCGTTCGACCCCCGCCACCACGAGGCCATCGTCGGCGTCCCGGGCACCGGGCGCGCCGAGGGCGAGATCGTCGAGGAGGTCCGGCGCGGCTACCGGCTCCGCGACCGGGTCATCCGTCCGGCCCTCGTGGCCGTCGCGGCCGCCGGCGATCCGTCCGGCCCCGTCAACTAGATCCAACCGACCACCCCGACCTTCCCCCGACCCAATCCACCAGGAGACAACCCCGAATGGGCAAGATCATCGGCATCGATCTCGGGACGACCAACAGCGTCGTCGCGGTGATGGAGGGCGGCGAGCCGACCGTCATCCCGAGCTCCGAGGGCAACCGGACGGTCCCGTCCGTGGTCGGCTTCCCCAAGACCGGCGAGCGCGTCGTCGGCCAGCTGGCCAAGCGCCAGGCGGTCACGAACCCCACCAACACCGTCTACTCCATCAAGCGCTTCATGGGCCGCCGCTGGGACGACCCGGAGGTCCAGCGC
>JANNHX010000277.1:0-2357 GCA_031404615.1 Chloroflexota bacterium | reverse complement strand
TGCTCGTCGAGGACTCGGAGCTCGACGACTGCCTGGTCCCGGAGCTGCCTGCCGTCATGGCGGTCGACGGCCCGGAGCTCATCCGCTTCCCGATCCGGGATCCGCGGACGCCGACGGACGGCGCCGCCTACAGGGCAGCCGTCGTGGACCTGTTCAATCGAGTTCGTCGGGGCCAGGTCATCGCAATCGCGTGCCGCGGCGGCATCGATCGTTCCGGCATGACGGCGAGCTGCCTCCTCCTTGAGGCCGGCCTCACGAGCGATGACGCAATCAGCCGCGTCCAAGCGGCGCGGAAGGGCTCGATCACGATCCGCGAGCAGCAGGAGTATGTGCGGGCGTGGGTGCCCACTTCGGGGGCATCCACCGACGAGTGGGAGGTCGCTCCCGGGCGGGTGCTGACCGTCGTGCAGGGCGACATCACGCGCATCCCCGCGGACGCCATCGTCAATGCCGCGAACAGCCAGCTGGTCGACGGTTCGGGCGTGAATGGCGCCATCCTGCGCGCGGGCGGTCCCGCGATCATGGAGGACCTCGAGCGACGGTATGGACCGATCGGAACCCGGTCATGCCCGACTGGGAGCGCCGTCGTGTCCGTGGCGGGCGACCTGCCGGCCCAGTGGGTGGTCCATGCCGTCGGCCCCGCCTGGCACGGCGGGAGCGCCGGCGAACCGGAGCAGCTGGCGTCCGCCTACGCCACGTCGCTGCGCCTGGCCGACGAGTTCGGCGCCGCACACGTCACCTTCCCGGCCATCAGCACCGGGATCTACGGGTACCCGGCCGACCTCGCGGCGGCCATCGCGGTCGGGACGCTGGTCACAGCCCTTGGCAACGCCACGTCCGTGGAGCGCGCGACGCTCGTGGCGTTCTCCGAGGGCAGCCTGGCAACGCTCCGGGCGGCGCTCCACGCGGCGCGCGACGGAGGGTGACCCGAGCGGACGACCTGCCCGAAGCGCTTGTCAGACGCTGCGGTCCTGCTCTCGATAGCGACGAACGTCTCGCCGTCGTCGAGCGTGACATCGCACGTCCCGTTGCGTGGGGTCTCGACGTCGACGGGCCACGCCGCGGCAGGGTTCAGGCGCGGGGCTCACGGGCAGGAGCGGCAGGAACGCGCGCCGGAAGTCGAAGTCGTAGTCCAGCAAGGTCGCAGGCCAGGCCGATGCCCGTCGCGAGCGGCCTCGGTGATGAACGCGAAGGTCAGCTTCGGGTGCTCGCCGATCTCCGAGCGACCCCGGCCGAGCCAGCCAAGGACAGCGCGGAGGCGATCGAGCGTCGGTCCGATCGGCTCCGGATCCCGTTGGACGAAGTCGAGGTCCTCCGAGAACCGCGCTGCGGGAGGAAGGTGCAGCTTGTGGAGCGCTGTACCGCCCCGAAAGGCGAGGTGCTCGCGGAGGAACCCGTCGGCGAAGATGTCACACAGAGCGCGCGTGAGGAGGAGGTCCTGCTCCACGTCGTCTTCGTCGGCCCACGGCGCGTGGTCCGCCCGCCAGGCCAGGATCTCGCCGCGGGGCAGCATCAGTCGGGCTCGATCGAGTCGTTGATGACGATCCGCCAGCGCCGATTGCGGATGCCGGCCCGGCCGGACCCCGGCACGAGCGGCACCCAGTGCTCCGGGCGCCCCTCGATCCAGCGGTGGAGCGGGGCCGCTCTGTCAGGTGCATCGAGCCATTCGAGCAGGTAGCCGAGCCGTGCGACATCGGCCACCGCAGGTTTCGTCGCGAGGACAGCCCGGAAGTGACTCGGGCGAAGTTTCGGTGCAAGGTCGCGCAACACGGTGACGACGTTCCCCCACCCGCCCGCGCGAGCGCTGTAGCGGACAAGATCGAGGGCGGTGAGCTCCGACGTTGCAATGCGATACCGGCCCGCCGGCCCGTTGACGAGCTCGACTGGCGCCTTCGCGATGTCGCGCTTGACGACGAAATCGATCCGGCTTCGGCCGACCATGAGCTGCCTGCGCTGGCGCGGCACGACGATCTGCACCACCTGGGCCGCCTGCGAGGACGCGCCGTGGTGGGCGGCCGCGGCCAGGAGGCCGACGTAGTACGCAACACCCAAGCACTCCATCATCGGGTCGATGTAGAGGCGCCAGGATGGCGCACCGACTGCGCGATCCTCGAGCGGGACGACGACGTGGAAGCCGCGCGCGGGCGTGACAATCAGGCCCGCCGTCTCTGCCCGCGCGAGGGCGGCCGTCGTGCTCGCCGCGCTGACGGAGCGTTGCCGTTCGCGCGCCTCCACGGTCGTGAACGTGTACTGCCCACGACCGGGTAGCCCAAGCAGCCAGACCCGCAAGTCGCCCATATGCTGGATCATACGCTCATCGTTGACTGTTGCATATGACCGCACTCTCCGATTGAGGC
>JANNHX010000276.1:0-2597 GCA_031404615.1 Chloroflexota bacterium | reverse complement strand
CCCAGATCGAACTCGGCGGCCGTGAGCGCCGCGATCAGGCGGCCGGCCTGGTCATTGACCAGATCATTGAGCCTGGGGCCCGCAGCCGGGTCCGCCACGACCTGCTTGACTTCGTCCAGGAACTCGTCGCCCATCTCGATGGCAAGCGTACGCCCGGTCCGGGGTGCGACGATGTGCGCATGGCCCTGAAGGTGATGCTCAGTTCCGTCCGCGACGGGCTCGCCGACGTGCGGGACGCGGTCGCGCCCGTGATCAAGATCCTGCGATACGACGTCATCCGGTTCGAGGCGGTCGTCAAGACGCCCGTGCCGCCGCGCGCGACGTGCGTCGAGATGGTCGAGAACTCGAACATCTACCTGCTCATCCTCGGCGAGAGGTACGGCGATCCGATGCCCGGGACCGGTCTGGCGCCGACCGAGGAGGAGTGGACGGTCGCGCGGAGCCTCGGCAGGCCGACCGTGGTGTTCAAGAAGTCGGGGATGAACCCCGGTCCCGAGCAGGCGGCGTTCATCAGCAGGGTCGAGAACTACGAAACCGGGGTCTGGCGCCACACCTTCAGCGACGCGGGTGACCTGATCTCGCAATTGGAGGGCGCGCTGGCCACGGCTGCGGAGGCCCTCCAGCCTGCCGTTTCGACCCCGCTCGCCTCGGCTGTCTCGATTCCGTGGCTTGAGAGCAGATCCGGCGTCTACACGGGCGCCGGGACGGTGCTCGAGACGCACGTCATCCCGCTAGGGAGTGTCACGCCGCTGCCGGCAGCGACCTTGGGTGACCTGAAGCGGACCATCGCTGGCGCCGGGCAGGATGGCGGCCTCTTCGAGGTCGGACAGGCGATCGAGTTCACCATCAGCGAGACGGCCGTGATCGGACGGGCGGGGCGGGACGGTCGGCGACCCGCGGCCGGCATTCGCGTCGGCCGAAATCGGGCCGTGAGCATCTGGGAGAGCCTGCCGACCTCCCTCCACGTGGGCGCGGTCCTCGACGAGGCCCAGTTTGCGCGCTGCGTCGCCCGCGACCTTCGCATTGCCGCAGCGCTCCGCGTCCTGGAGTCCGAGCGGGTGGCCGTCGCTGTCGGCTTCGAGGACGTGTCGATGCTTGGCACGCCGGCCGAGTTCGGGACCGGCATGACCCTGCCGTTCGCGATGGGCGGCAACAAGCAGGCGCACCCCGAGCCGACCGACGCCTGGCCGCTCCGAGCCCTCGCCGTCGGCGCCGACGACATCGCCCGTGAGGTCGTCGCCCGGCTGATGCTTCGGCTGAACGAGCGGAGGTAGCTACGCCCGTCCATGTCCAAGGGTCTCCCGCCACTGCTCAAGCCTGCGCTCAGGGTCGTGTTCGTCGGAACGGAGCCCGGGGCGGAGTCCTGCGGACGCAGTCCTACTACGCGAACAGTCGCCACTCCTTCTGGCGAGACCTGTACACCGTGGGCCTGACCACGACCGTGGTCGCGCCCACCGACTTCCGTCGTGTCCTGACGTTCGGGATCGGCCTTGATGACGTCTACGACGACCCGGCCGCGTTGCGGCGCCGAATCGTGGACGCTGCCCCGCGCGCCGTCTGCTTCAACAGCAAGGCAGCCCTGGCGCGAGTAGCCGGCGCGGACGTATCGCCGCCCTGGGCGGGCGCGTGCGCATTTCGCTGAATTGGCCATGCCAGTCCGCGCGAAACGGCCACCCTGGATCGGGGTTTTGGCCACCCCCTCGGAGGCCGCGTCAGCGGCCGACGCGGGGCGTCGCTCTCATCCCCTGATCCTCACCTCCTCGCGATGCAGTGGCTGGGTAGTGTGGCACGGCAGCATGGCGCGCTGAGGACGGGCCATCATCCGTCCTGGGCCGTCTGCGCCGGCTCCGCGCGGGTGTCGGTCCGCCGGAGCGAAGCGCCCCGCAGCTCGATCCGGTGGGCTCCGGCGAGCAGGCGGTCGCAGATGGCGTCGGCGACGGTCGGTTCGCCGAGTCCCTCGTGCCAGAGGGCGACCGGGAGCTGGCTGGTGACGATGGTGGAGCGCAGGCCCGCCCGGTCCTCGATCACTTCCAGCAGGTCGGCCGCCTGGGCATCGGTGAGCGGCTGGAGGGCGAAGTCGTCGAGCACCAGGACCTCGAGCCGGGCCCAAGCCGCGAGCAGGCGCGGCAGCCGCCCGTCGAGACGCGCCGTCGCAAGCTCGGTGAGCAGGCGCGGTACCCGCAGATACAGGGCGGAATGCCCCGCGCGGATGGCCGCGCCCGCGAGCGCGCAGCCGAGATAGGTCTTGCCGACCCCCGTCGGCCCCGTGATCAGCACCTGCTGGTGCGCAGCGACCCAGCGCGACGCCGCGAGCTCGAGGAGGACGCCCCGGTCGAGCCCGCGCGGGGACCGGAAGTCGACGTCCTCGACAGTCGCCGCGACCCGCAGCCTGGCAGCCTTGAGGTAGCGCTCGAGGCGCCGGTTCTCGCGCTCGGTTGCCTCCCGGTCGACGAGCAGCCCGAGACGGTCCTCGAAGGGCAGCCCGGTGTACGCCGGGTTGTCGCGCTGCTCGGCGAGGGCCCGGGCCATGCCGGCGAGGTTGAGCGCGAACAGCTTGTCGAGGGTGGGGCTGGTGAGCATGGGCTGCGATCTCCTTC
>JANNHX010000275.1:0-6445 GCA_031404615.1 Chloroflexota bacterium | reverse complement strand
TCCTCCTGTCCAGCCATGGGCGGTTAGAACCTGGCCCGCGGCGCCGCCGCGACCAGGAACAGGGCGACCGACGCGGCGGCTGAGGCCAGGGTGAGCACGAGGGCGCGGATCGAGTGGCGGTCCATGACGGATCTCCCTTGTCGGAGGACGGGGGCTGCCTGGCTAGAACCTCATGCGTGGTGCGGCCGCGACGAGGAACAGGCCAATCGTCATGGCGGCAGAGGCGATGGTGAGCACGAGGGCGCGGATCGAGTGGCGGTTCATGGCGGATCTCCTGGTTCCCTTCCGGGCCACCCCCGGGGCGGAGGTGCTGCGTGCCACACGATCGGCGATGCCCCTTGCACCTCGCTTGCACCCCGATGACATCCCGGCGGGTCGGGCGAGGGGGGGTACGGATGGGGTGCCCCGATCGGCTGCCGTAACCGGGACCTGTTGCCCGCTCGCGCCGGGGCCATCCGTACGCGAGGATTGGGCCATCGCCCGAGCCCCTTCACGACCCCCTGGAGCCAACCCGTGCCGGTCTCGAACCCCGCCGCCTCGACATGCCTGCAGTGCGGCCTCGTCGCGACCCGCGCGGCGGCGCGGATGTGCCGCCGCTGCGGCCTCCCGTTCGGGGAGGCGCCGCCGGTCTTCGCCCGCCTCGCCGAGTGTCCCGTCTGCTACCGGGAGAGCGACCCCGATGGCCGCTTCGCATCGCGCGCGAACCAGGGGCGCCGCCTCGACATCAACGAGCACGTCTCGGAGCACGACCGCTACCCCGTGGGCGACGACGCGTTCCTCGAGACCCTGCGCGTCCACGACCGGATCCGCATCGACCGGTGGTCGGCTCCGTACGACCTCGTCCGCCGCTACCTCGTGACCGGGGTCGTGGACGCAGGCCGCAACCGCCTCGCGCTGCACAACTCCATCGTCACCGCGATGACCCAGGTCCAGCGCTGGGGACCGGGCGCGCAGGTGATGGGTGACCAGGCCGAATGGAGGGCCGGGCGCGACGCCGTCGAGCAGCTCATGGAGCGCTACCACCGGGGCGGGCGGCTGGGGATCGCGGTCTAGATCAGCGCCCGGTAGTCCTGGTCCGGGGATCCAGCGGCGACCACGCCGGCCTTTCCGGCCAGCCCGCGGCGGACCTCCGGGGCGACCTTCGTCCCGAACAGCTCGATCGAGCGCATCAAGATGCGCATGCGGCATGCCGCGGACGGGCGATCGGACGGGGCTGGATCATAGCGGCCGCACCGGCTCCCGGACCATCAGCCGGGCGGCCCGGTTCGGGGCGGTTCGCGGCGATCCCCGGCTACCGCCACGGGATCAGGCCCCGCCGTCGGCGGCCCCGGCATCGTCGGACGGCGCCGAGGGGTTCGACTCCTGGAGCGTCGTCGGCGCGTTGTGGACCGCGGGCACCTGCCCCAGGCGTCCGGCCTGGTAGTCCTCGAAGGCCTGCAGGACCTCCGCGCGGGTGTTCATCACGAACGGGCCCGCCCACGCGACGGGCTCCCGGATGGGCCGCCCGCCCAGGACGAGCACGTCGAGGTTCGGCGCGTGGCTGTCCTGGACGTGATCCGCCGCGAAGGTCAGGGCGTTGCCGGGCCCGAAGACCGCGAGCTGGCCCATCTGCGCCGGCCGCCCTTCGGCGCCGACCGTGCCGCGGCCCGCCAGCACGTAGCCCAGCGCGTTGTAGTCGGCGCGCCACGGGAGCTGGACAGCTGCGCCGGGGGCGAGCGTCAGGTGGACGAGCGTCATCGGCGTGTAGGTGGAGCCCGGGCCCGCGTGTCCCGCGACCTCGCCCGCGATCACGCGCACCAGCGTGCCCCCGTCGTGCGAGGAGAGGAGGGCAACCTGGGAGGCGCGGATGTCCTGGTAGCGCGGTGCGGCCATCTTCTGGACCCTGGGCAGGTTGACCCACAGCTGGAAGCCGTGGAACAGGCCGCCCTGCGCCACCAGCCACTCGGGCGGCTTCTCGATGTGCAGGATTCCGGCGCCCGCGGTCATCCACTGCGTGTCGCCGTTGGTGATGACGCCGCCGCCGCCGTTGCTGTCGGCGTGCTCGAATACGCCGTCGAGCATGTATGTCACGGTCTCGAAGCCGCGGTGCGGGTGCCACGGCGTGCCCTTGGCCTCGCCGGGGGCGTACTCCACCTCGCCCATCTGGTCGAGGTGGATGAACGGGTCCAGGTCCTCGAGGAGGGCGCCCGCGAACGCGCGGCGGACCGGGAAGCCTTCACCCTCGTAGCCCCGCGGGGCCGTGGTCAGGGCGCGGACCGGGCGCTGGCGGGCGACGACGGGATCGGGCAGGGGGACGCGGGGGAGGATGGTGAGGTCGTCGACGGTGACTGCCGGCATGGGGACGCTTCTTCCTGTGCAGTGGTTGCGTGTGCAACTATCACACGCCCGGCGGAGCTTGTCAACGGCGGCAGTCGCCTGCGGGCTGTCGCGTGACGGGGAATCAAGACGCCCCCGCCGGTGTCCGACGAGGGCGCTCGGGGAGCGATGCGTCAGGGCGTCAGCACCGTGTCGATGACGTGGATCACGCCGTTGCTCGCCTTGATGTCGGTCGCGACGATCTTCGAGTCGTCGACGTAGGCCGAACCGTCGCGGATCGAGACCCTGAGTGAGCCGCCCTCGAGCGTGCGGATGCGGGTGCTGTCGACCACGTCGGCGGCATAGCGGGCGCCCGGGGCGACGTGGTAGAGCAGGATCTGGGTCAGTGCGCCCTTGGGCAGGCTGCCGACGTTGCCCGCGCTCAGGCCGAGCTTTGCGAACGCGGCGTCCGTGGGGGCGAACACGGTGAGCTGGCGCTGCCGCGACAGGGTGGCGACGACGGCCGGGTCGGCGGCGAGCACCGCGGCGACGAGGGTCTTGAACTCGCCGGGGTTCGCGGACGCGGCGGCGACCGCGATGTCGACGATGCTGCCGGGCTTGGCGGTCCGGGCGGCGGCCGGGGCGGCGACGATGCCGATGGCGAGGGCGGCCGCGGTGACGGCCAGGACGAGACGGCGCAAGGCAGGTTCCTCCACTGGGCTCACCGCGGGCCGGAGGGCCCGGCCGTGGGATGTAGCGGTGTTGTGTGTAATTCGCGAGGGGCGGCGCGGTGGATGGGTTGGCCCGTACCCTGTGCACAGCACGTCCCAACCGCACTCCCGGAGCCATCCGATCACCGCCGACGCCACACCATCTCCCGCCAGCCGCCCGGTCCCAGCCTCCGGCGAGGCGACCGGCGAGCTGCTTGCACGCCTCCGCGGGGTCCTGCGCGGCACCGTGGAGTCCGACACCGGCACCCGCGCGCTCTACGGCTCGGATGCGTCCAACTACCGGGTGATCCCCGCGGCCGTGGTCGCACCGCGGGACCGGGACGACCTCGCGACGGTTGTGGCGATGGCCGCCGAGGCTGGTGTGCCCCTGACGATGCGCGGTGCCGGGACGAGCATCGCGGGCAACGCGATCGGGACGGGGCTGGTCGTGGACCTCTCGCGGCACCTGGCCGGGATCCTCGCCCTGAACCCCGAGGCGCTGACGACGACCGTCCTCCCGGGCACGGTCCTCGACGACGTCAACCGTGCCGCGGCGGCCCACGGGCTGCGCGTGGGACCGGACCCCTCGACCCACAGCCGGTGCACGGTCGGCGGCATGCTGGGCAACAACGCCTGCGGGTCCCGGTCGGTGCGCTGGGGGACGACCGCCGAGAACACGCTCGGCCTCGAGGTCGTGACGGTCGCCGGCACGCGCCGGCGTGTGGGGGCGCTGGACGCCTCCGCGGGCACGGCGCCCAATCTCGGACCCGCGGCCGAGGCCCGGATCGCCGCGCTGCTCGCGACCAACGGGGAGGCGATCCGCCGCGAGCTCCCGCCCTGGCCCCGGCGCGTGTCCGGGTACGCGCTGGACTGGCTCCTCCCCGAGCGCGGTGGTGATGTCGCACGCGCCCTCGTCGGCTCGGAGGGCACGTGCGCCGTGGTCTCCGCCGCGACGATCCGCCTCGTCCGACCGCCGGCCCGGCGTGGCCTCCTCGTCCTTGCGTTCGTGGATGACATTGCCGCCGCGAGCGCCGTCCCGGCCCTGCTCCCGGAGCGGCCCTACACCGTGGAGAGTCTCACCGCCGAGCTGCTCACCGGGTGGCGTGACCCGGGCCTCCTGCCGCCCGGCGGCGCCTGGTTGCTCGTCGAGGCCGGCGGCGAGACCGAGGCGGAGCTCCGGGACCATGCGGGCCGCCTCGCCCGAGCCGCGGGCGCACACGTCGGGGCCGTTAACGCCTCACTCCTCGAGGACGCCGCGGCCCAGGGGGAGCTGTGGCGCGTCCGCGAGGATGGCGCGGGTCGCTCCGCGCGCCTCCCCGACGGCTCCCCGGCGTGGCCCGGCTTCGAGGACGGCGTCGTCCCGCCGGAGCGCCTCGCGGCCTACCTCGGCGAGCTGCGGGCACTCCTGCGCGACCAGGGCCTCCGGGGCATCACGTATGGGCACTTCGGCGAGGGCTGCATCCACCTGCGCGTCGGCTTCGGGCTGGACCGTCCCGGGGGGACGGAGCGCCTGGAGACGTTCATGACCGCCGCCGCGGATCTGGTCGCGCGTCATGGCGGCTCGCTGTCCGGCGAGCACGGCGACGGGCGGGCCCGCGGGGCGTTGCTCGGGCGCCAGTTCTCCCCGGTGATGCTCGAGGCGTTCCGGGCCTGGAAGACCGCCTGGGACCCGGGCAACGCGCTCAACCCCGGGATCCTCGTGGACCCGCTGCCCCTTACGCGGGACCTGCGGCGCCCTCGCCCGACCCTCCTGGCCCTCGAGCCGTCGCTCGCGCACGCGTCCGACGGCGGCGACCTCCGGCAGGCCGTCGAGCGCTGCATCGGGGTGGGGAAGTGCGTCTCCCGCCAGCCCGGCGCCGCGGGTGCCGCGATGTGCCCCAGCTACCGCGCGACCGGCGAGGAGCGGCACTCCACCCGCGGCCGCGCGCGCCTGCTCCAGGAGATGGCCGCCGGGTCGCTGGCGGACGAGGGCTGGCGCTCGATCGAGGTGCGGGACGCCCTGGACCTGTGCCTGTCCTGCCGCGCCTGCGCCACGGACTGCCCGACGGGTGTCGACATGGCCGCGTACAAGAGTGAGTTCCTGGACCACCACTACCGCGGCCGCGCCCGGCCGCGCGCCCACTACTCGCTGGGCCGACTCCCGTCGTGGCTGCGCCTCGTGCGGCGCGTGCCCGGCGGCGTGCGCGTCACCAACGCCGTCATGGGCTTCGCGCCAACGCGGCGGGCATTCGGGCTCGTCGCGGGGATCGCCGGGGAGCGGCGGATCCCCCGGATCGCGCCCCGGACCTTCGCCGCGACCGCCCACCCGGGCAGGTCCGCGGGCGCCATCTCCGCACCCAGGGTCGTCGTCTGGCCGGACACCTTCACGAACCACCTCGCACCCGAGGTGGGTCATGCGGCGCTTCGCGTCCTGGCGGCCGCGGGCTTCGACGCGGTCGTGCCGCGGGCGGACGTCTGTTGTGGCCTGACGGCGATCACGACCGGCCAGCTCGACCGCGCCCGCTCGGAGCTCCGCCGCACGCTCGCGGTCGCGGACCTCGCCGGCGAGGACCCGGTGCTGGTCCTGGAACCCTCGTGCGCGGCGACCCTGCGCCATGACCTCCGCGAGCTGCTCCCGGGGGACCCCGCCGCGGCCTCGCTGAGTCGCCGCGTGACCACGCTGGCGGAGCTGCTGGACGCGTCCGGCTGGGCGCCCCCGGCGGGTGAGCCCCTGGACGCGCTGGTCCAGCCGCACTGCCACCAGCAGGCGATGCTGGGGACCGCGGCGGACCGGCGGCTGATGGACGCGGCCGGGATCCGCCAGGTGCAGACGCTGACCGGATGCTGCGGCCTCGCCGGCAACTTCGGCGCGGAGGCGGGGCACGAGCGGATCTCGCGCGACATCGCGGAGCTGGCGTTGCTGCCGGCCCTGCGCGCGGCGGACGACGCGACGGTGATCCTCGCCGACGGCTTCTCGTGCCGGACGCAGGTGGCCTCCCTGGACGGGCGAAGGGCCCGCCACCTCGCGGAGGTGCTCGCCGAGCGGCTGGACGCGGGCTCCGGCACCTGATCCCGCGCCCGACGGTCCGGACCCGTGGAGCGCGGTCGACCGGTGTTGCGAGGCGGACCGCGCGCTAGACTCTGAGCGTCCACCAGCCCAAGGTGCCTCGATGACCGACGACGGATCCATCTCGCGGAGCGTTCTCGCGGAGCAGGTCAAGGATCGCCTGCTCCAGGACATCCTGTCCGGGCGCTATCCGCCGGACTCGAGGATCGTCGAGACGCGCGTGGCTCGCGAGATCGGGACCAGCCAGGCTCCGGTGCGCGAGGCGCTCCGTGGGCTGGAGGCGTTGGGTGTCGTTGAGATCCTGCCGTTCCGCGGGGCCCGCGTCCGTCGTCCGTCCATCGCGGAGCTGCTCGAGGCATACGCGGTCCGGGCTGAGCTCGAGTCCCTGGGGGCT
>JANNHX010000274.1:0-3331 GCA_031404615.1 Chloroflexota bacterium | reverse complement strand
GCTTCTACCGGACCTGGTACGTGGTCACGGGCCTGGAGCTCGGGCTGCTTGCACGCCTGCGCGAGGCGGGGACCGCAGGGCTCACGGCCGACGAGCTCGCCCGGCGGACCGGCACGGACGCGGTGCTGGTCGGGCGCTGGGTGTGGGGCGCGGCGGCCCACGACCTCGTCGAGCTGGCGGGCGACCGGTTGGTGATCGGCGACGACGTCGCGGCCGTCCTGCTCGACATGGACCGCCCGGAGTACCTCGGCGGCCAGTTCCTGCACGGCGCCATCGGCAGCCTCGACTTCGCGGACTTCGCGCAGGTCTTCCGCACGGGCGTGCCGCTCGTGTCGCGGCCGGACCGCTACCGCGAGGCGATCGAGCGGCTCACCGCCCAGGACGTGGCGGTCTTCTTCCAGGAGGTCCTGCCCTCCAACCCGCAGCTCGTCGTCGACCTCCAGCCGGGCTCGCGGATCATGGACATCCACTGCGGCGGCGGCCGTTGGCTGATCGCCGTGGCCCGCCGCTTCCCCGGCACGCAGCTGACGGGCGTCGAGTTCGAGGCGGACTCCGTGGCCAGGGCGCGCGCGGCGGTCAACGCGGCAGCGCTCGTCGACCGGATCACGATCGAGCAGGGCGACGTCACCGCGGTCGGCCATGACGGCGAGGCGACCCTTGCCTACTTCCAGTACGCGCTGCACCAGCTGCCCGATCCCGTGGGAGCGCTCCGCTCCACATGGGCCGCCGTCAAGCCGGGCGGCTGGCTCGTCGCGCTGGACTGGTACCTCCCGTCCGACCCGGACGAGATGCACACGCGCCACAGCGAGCTCATCGCCGGGGTCCAGCTCGACGAGCTGATCGGGGGCACGCGCCTCGTCACCCGCTCCGAGGCGCTCGGCTGGTTCGCGGGCGCAGGCGTCACGACGCCGGACCTGATCGACCTCCCCTCGGGCGCAACGGCGATCGTCGCCCGGCGGTAGCACCCCGCCACGCGGTCCCGAGCGGGCGGTGCGAGCTCAACTGGCCGGCGCGACCCCAGCGGCGCACGCCGGGCACAGCCCCCGGAACACGACCTGCGCCTCGTCGATGACCGCGCCCGGCAGATTCGCCTCGAGGCATGGCCTGACGCCCGCCGCGCACGGGACGTCACTGATCGATCCACAGGAACGGCAGACCAGGTGGTGGTGCCATTCGCCGGCGATCTCGAAGCGGGCCGTGCCCGGCCCGGCGTCGGCAACGAGCAGGATGCTGGCGTCCGCCATCGCCGCGAGGGCGTGGTAGAGGCTCGCGCGCGGCAGCGGGCTCCCGGCGGCGGCGGGCGCGGCGGCGATCTCGTCCGCCGTCCGGTGACCGCCGAGCGCCGTCAGCGCGTCGAGGATCGTGACGCGCCGGCGCGTGACCCGCAGGCGGGCGGCGCGGAGCCGCCCGGACGCGTCGATCACCGGGCCTGGACGCGCAGCATCCAGGCGTGCTTTGCGAGGCCGCCCGAGATCTCGAGCAGGAGGCCCTGGGTGACGAGATCCGAATCGCCGATCTCGCCCGCACGCCGCTCGATGCGGGCGGCGACGTCCGTGAGGCGGTCACGCATGGCCGTGACGGCGTCCACGTCGCGCTGCCAGCCTTCGCCGGGGACCGGCAGGGGCGAGGTCGCCGCGAGGGTGCCGAGGCGACCGTCCGGCGCGATATCCAGGGTCGCGAGGCGCTCGGCCACGTCGTCGTACCAGAGGCGGACGGCGTCCGTGATCTCATCGAGCTGGAGGTGGACGCCGCGGAAGTCCTGGCCGGTCACGTTCCAGTGGTAGTGCTTGGCCTGGAGCGACAGGTCGATGAGCTCGACGAGGCTGTCCTGGAGCGCAGCCGCGCGGCTGGTCATGTCGGGGGCGAGGGTCATCTGGGGGTCTCCATGTGGGGTCGCGAGGCTTGGCCCGGACGCGCAGACATGGTACCTCTAGATTGGACGCAGTCCAATGTCGAGCCCATGCCCGTCACCTCGCTCCGGCGGCGACACGCGTCTTCGCCCCGTGTCCGGCGCGGTATGGTGGCCGGGTGATCCGGACCCTCGCCATCGACGACGCGGCCCTGCGCACCCTGGAGCGCCACGAGATCCGCGCCCACGCGATCCCGGGCCGCGAGGTGCGCGACCTCGGCCATGCGGTCATGCTCCACGACCCGCGCGACGCGGATCCGTTCTGGAACCGCCTCCAGGGCGTCCGCTGGCCGTCGGACGAGACCGGGTTCGAGACGCGCCTGGCGGAGGCGCTGGCGCTGTTCCTGGCCCTTGGACGGCAGCCGCACATCTGGCCGTCGCCGGTGCACGCACAGCCCGCGAACCTCGTCGAGCGGCTCGCGGCCAACGGGTTTCGCGATATCGGCGGCGGGCACCTGATGGTGCTCGATGACCCCTCGGCCGCTGCTCCGGTCCGACCCACCGAGCCCGGCCGCGGCGTGACCCTCCGCGCGATCAGGTCGCCGGCCGACGCGGGCGAGAACGACCCCGAGGACATGGGTCGCGTCCTCGCCGAATCCTTCGGGGCGCTGCCCGAGCGCGGCCCGGAGCTCGCCCTGGGCCTGCGACGGACCCTGGACGACCCGCGGGTCGTGCTCGCGCTCGTGCGCGTGGACGGGGAGGCTGCCGCCTGTGCCAAGGCGACGACCTTCGACGGCATCGCGTACCTCTCGTCGATCGGGACGCGCGATGCCTTCCGCGGCCGGGGCCTCGCGGGCCTCGCGACCCGGCATGTGATGGCGGCCGCGGGCGCGCGCGAGGCGGGCCGGGCGTACCTCGGCGTGTTCTCGGGCAACGAGCCCGCGATCCGGCTCTACACGCGCATGGGGTTCGCGTCGGTGGGCGAGTCGCCGGACATGCTGCTCGGATGACCCGTCGATGATGCTCTGGGCGCGGCTCACGTGGCAGGCGAAGGATCCCTCGGCGCTTGCAGGCGAGCTGGCGCACCGGCTCGAGGTCCCGGCACGACCCGGCGGCCTGGTCCCCGGCGCGCGACTCCTGCGCCTGGGCACGTGCGAGCTCGAGGTCCGGCCCTGGATCCGCGAGGCCGCGGACGACGACCCGCGCCCCGCCGGCCGACTGATGCTGGAGCCGGTGCCCAACGGCGAGGAGGCTCCTCAACCGGCCCCGCCCGACAGCCCGGACCCACTCGTGCTCCAGGGCCTCGGCTGGTGCACGGTGGACCTCGACCGGGCCGAGGCTGACCTCGACATGTGGCTCGGGCCGCCGCCGGCCGCCGACGAAGGTGCCGAGGGAGCCGGGGGAGCCCCGCTCCTGGATGAGCACCTGGGCGCACGCGCCCGCCTGCGCGAGGGCGCCGGGCTGCCCGGCGCCTGGAGCGTG
>JANNHX010000273.1:0-6159 GCA_031404615.1 Chloroflexota bacterium | reverse complement strand
GCATTCCGAGAGGCGGATGTCGCTCGAGGATGTCGAGGCGGCCATCGTGCGGGCGCACGAGGTGGGCCTCGGGACGATGGTCTTCGCCGACTCCCCGGAGGATGCCGCCACGCTCGCCGGCCTGGGCCCGGACATCGTCCTCGCCGAGCCGCCGGAGCTCATCGCCACGGGCCGCTCCGCTGGCACCGTCATGGCCGAGTTCGTCTCCCGCACGATCGAGGCCGTTGCGGCCGTCGACCCGCGGATCATCGTCATGAGCGGCGCGGGCGTGTCCACCCCCGACGATGTCGCCACGATGATGCGGCTGGGCCTCGGCGGCACCGGGTCGTCCAGCGGGATCCTCAGGGCAGCTGATCCCGTCGCCACGATGCGGGCGATGCTCGAGGCCACCGCGCGGGCGTGGACCGACCTCCATCCGACCCCCTGACCGACAAGCACCTCCGAGGAGTCGCATGACCACGCATCACGCCACCGCCAAGCTCCACTTCCCGCTGCACAAGCCGGGCTTCGAGGACGTCACCGCCCAGGCGCTCGCCGCAGTCGCGGCGTCCGGGGTCACCACCGGGATCCTGAACGTGTACTCGCAGCACACGACCTGCTCCGTCCTGATCCAGGAGGAGTCTATGGACCAGACCCTCGACGGCGTCGAGCTGCTGCTCCAGGACATGGTCAACTACCTCGAGCGCATCGCCCCCACCTGCCGCCACGAGGGCCAGTACCTCCACCCGGGCCCCAGGCACCTCGCCTACGCCGAGGCCCACGGCGAGGATGGCTGGTGGTCGCTGAACACGGACGCGCACCTGCGGTCGGTGCTCCTCGGGCGGTCCGAGACGATCCCCGTGGTGGACGGGAAGCCGGAGCTGGGCGAGTTCGGGCGGATCTACTTCGCGGACTTCGACGGCGTGCGCCAGCGCGATCGGACGGTCCACTTCATGGTCGTGGCGGAGTAGAACCCTCCGTCGCCACGCGCCAGGCATCCTCGTCCGCCAGGGGAGCCAGGCGCGCCACGCTCATCTCCAGCTGGCGCATGCAGCCGTCCCGCCAGGCACCGCTCTCGATGAAGGCACGGTGGCCCTCGTCTGTCGTGAGGTCGGCGCCGGTCAGGGCGCGGCAGGTCGTGGCCCCGAAGGTTGCCTCGAACTCCGCGATGAGCTCCGCGGTCAGGGTGCGCGCGACGCGCTTGGCCACGGCGTGGTCGTCGATCCGCGCCGCGGCGAGCCGCCCGACCGCCATGGCCGCGCCGGTGATCGCCCCACATGTCGAGCCGCTGTAGGCGATGCCGCCGTTGAGCGCCATCGCCGCCGAGCTGTCGCCGGCATCCGGGAGCCCGAACGCGTCCGCGAGGATCACGAGCGCGGTCTCGGCGCAGCCGTAGGTGTTGGCGTTGTCGAGGAACAGCTCGCGGGCGCGTGCCCGGGCGGCCGATGCGGCCGATGCGGCAAGGTCGTCGTTCATCGCTTGTACAGGAACTCCGCCTGGGTGTCCGGCTCATCAATTGGCGAGCCGCTGCTGACGGTACAGGGTCATACCGAGGATGCAGGCATCGTCCGCGTCCCGCTCCTCCGACCGACGGAGCGCCTCCATCTCGGTGCGCACGGTGAGCGGCGGGTGGCAGGCGATGAGGCCGCCCGTCAGCACCATCTCCCAGGCCGCGGTGGCGGGGAGGTGCAGGGTCGAACCGCGCGCTCGGCGATCCCTAGGCGCTCCGCGATGCGGGCACGGTGAGGTCGCCCTTGTAGCGCAGGACCACGACGACGATGTGGTCCCGTCCAGGGCCCGCAGCGCGCGCTCGATCGCGTCGGCGTTCGCGGGACCCCGGATCGTTCACTGGTTCCGGCGCGGGATCCAGAGGCCGCCGCCCAGCGCGCGCCGAGGTGATCGCGACCCTGTGTGTTCGCGCCGAGCTGCGGAGCTTCGGCCACGGTGCTCATACGCTACCACTGGGCGATTCCAAACGCTACCGATAGGCGAGCGCACACGATCCTGTTCGTCGGCCATCCGCGCGCCGCGCCGGTGCGACGACCCTACGCCGCCGCCTTGAGCGAGATCATCCGGGCCGCGACCACGCTCCGCTGGACCTTCCGCGTGTGCGTGCGCGGGAAGTCCGGCTCCGGGAACGGCGCGTGCTCCACGACCCGCTGGTGCGGCGCGAGTCGCATGTTCGCGGCCCTGATGGCGCGCACCACCGCGGCCGCCTCCCCCTCCACCGCGTCCCCGAACGCCGCGCCCTCGCGGTACGCGACGGCGATCCGCCCGTTGCCGGCATCGTAGACGCACGGCTCGACGATTCCCTCGGCGACCAGGGCCGCCTCGACATCCTCGGGATGGACGTTCATCCCGTTCGGCGGCGCGATCAGGGACCGTGTCCGCCCGACCAGCCGCAGCGCGCCCTGCGCGTCGAGCTCGCCGTAGTCGCCGGTCCGGTACCAGCCGTCCGCGGTGAACGCGGCGGCCGTGGACTCGGGGTCCTGCCAGTACCCCGCGAACACGGACGGCCCGCGCACGACAACCTCGCCATCGGGCTCGATGCGCAGGTCGATGGGCGGCATGGACCAGCCGACGCGGTCGATCGGCGCGCGGTCCATGAAGTTGGTCGCGACGAGCCCCGCCTCGGTTGAGCCGTAGCCCTGGACGACCATGACGCCGAGCGCCTCCCAGTTGCGCTGGAGCGTGGGCGAGAGGTGCGCGGCGGAGCACATGACGAGCCGCAGCTCGCCGCCCATCGCCGCGTGCACGGTCTTGAACAGCTTGCGGCGCAGCGACACGGGCAGCATCGGCGCGATCCTCAGCGCGCGACGGAAGGTCTTGCCCTTGCCGGTCTTGTCTGCCTCGCGGCGGATCGCGGAGAAGAGCAGCTCCAGGACCTGCGGCACGACGACGAGCGCGGTCGCCCGGTGCCCACGGATCGCCGCGGCGATGACGTCGGGGCGGAGCGTGGTGATGTACTCGGTCTCGGCGCGGGCGGCGACCGCGTAGATCAGCCCGGCGACCTGCTCCATGATGTGCGAGAGGGGCAGGATCGACACGAACCGGTTGCCGCCGGCGGGGATCGTCTGCAGGCAGCGGATCGTCGACGCGAGCAGCATCGACTGGGTCACGGTCACGCCCTTGGGGTTGCCCGTGGACCCGGACGTGCACAGGATCTCGATCGGCTCGGCCGGGTCCGCGGGTGCGCGCGCGGCGAGTTTGGCGAGCGCCTCCGGCGGCGCGGCATCGGTCAGGTCGTCGAGGTCCACGACGGGCAGCGCGGCGAGGCGCGGGATCGTGACGGGCTCCACGGTGCTGCCTGTGCCCAGGAGGATCGCGGACGGCCCGGTGAGGCCGGCGATGCGGTCGATGGTGTCCGCGGTCATCCGCGTGTCGAGCGGGACGAGGACGACGTTCGCCCGGCCGGCCGCGAACAGTGCCGCCGCGAAGCCCGGACCGGGGGCGCCCTGGACCAGGACCCGTGCGCGGGGCTCGGCGGCCGCCGCCAGGCGCGCCGCGGCGTTGCCGACCGCTCGCCCGAACTCGGCCATCGTCATCGAGAGGTCCCGCGCGCTCGAGGTGCGGACCCCCAGGAAGGGCGCATCCCCCGACGTGGCGACCGCGTCGGCCAGCAGCTCGGTGAGGGTTCGCGGCAGCACGACGGCTGCGGGCGGCTGATGGGACACGGCGCTGGGCCTCACGTGACGGGCTCCGACGGGACGCGCCGGACGGAACGGGGACGACCGGGTGAAGACCGGGTGACGACCCGGAGGCGGCGAGCATAGCCCGATGTGTTCCTGAGCGTCGCTCTCGGCCCGGAGGGTACGTCAGCGGGTGGGGCGCGGCGTGGTCGGGATGCGGGTCAGGAAGAGCGCGACGATCCCACCGGTCGCGCCCAGCAGCCCGCGCATGAGCAGACCGTCGACCAGGACGATCGACACGCCGAAGGTGACGACCACGACAAAGATCGCGCGTGTCTTCACCGCGGGTGCCATGGACCCCGTCTCGCGCCAGCGGACGATGATCGGGCCCAGGGCCGGCTGGCCGAGCAGCCACGCGTACATGCGGGTGGACGCCCGGGCGTAGCACGCCGCCGCGAGGAGCAGGAACGGCGTCGTCGGCAGCACCGGGACCACGATCCCGAGCACGCCCAGCACCAGGGCGATCGTCCCCACGATCCCGAACCCCAGGCGGAGCAGGCGTGACCGGTCCGCCGCGGCCGGCGGCGTGGCGGCGGGAGCGCTCGGGGCCTGGGCCGGCCGATCGGCATGGGGTTCCACGCCCACAGCATGCCAGCCCCATGACTCCCGGCACACCCTGGGAGCGTCGGAATCGCCCTATGCGTGCGCCGATCCGGCGTCCAGCATGGCCCTCAGGCTTTGAGGGAGAGGGACGAGACATGGCACACGCGACCGCACGCGGCGCCTACGGGGCGCTGACCGACCGTCTCAACCGGTTCCCGCAGGGCGCGCCGCCGTCGGACCTGCTGTACCGGATCCTTGCCCTGCTGTTCACGGAGAAGGAGGCGGGGCTCGTCGCGAGGCTCCCGATCCGCCCGGTGACCGCGAAGCGCGCCGCGGCGATCTGGGGCATGCGCGAGAGCGATGCCCGCACCATCCTCGACGGCCTCGCATCGCGGGCGATCCTGCTCGACATGGAGGGCCCCAACGGGACCCTCTACATCCTCCCGCCGCCGATGGCCGGCTTCTTCGAGTTCAGCATGATGCGGGTGCGGGACGACCTCGACCAGGCGCTGCTCGCAGAGCTCTTCTACCAGTACATCACCGTCGAGGACGACTTCATCGTCGCCCTGTTCACGAACGGCGAGACGCAGCTGGGCCGCGTGTTCGTCAACGAGCCGGCCCTCGCCGCGGCCCCGGACAACCGGATTCAGGTCCTGGACTTCGAGCGGGCCAGCGAAGTCATCGACACCGCGCAGCATATGGGCGTCGGGGTCTGCTACTGCCGGCACAAGGCGGAGCACGTCGGCAAGGCGTGCAAGGCGCCGATGAACATCTGCATGACCTTCGGCGGGACGGCGGACTCGCTCATCCGCCACGGGTACGCGCGGCGGGTCGAGAAGGCCGAGGGGCGGGACCTCCTCGCGCAGGCGTACGAGGCCAACCTCGTCCAGTTCGGGGAGAACGTCCAGCGCGACGTCGGGTTCGTCTGCAACTGCTGCGGCTGCTGCTGCGAGGCGATGATCGCCCAGCGCCGGTTCGGCAGCCTGGACCCGGTGCACACGACGAACTACCTGCCGCATGTCGACGGCGCCACCTGCAACGGCTGCGGCAAGTGCGTCGACACGTGCCCGGTCGAGGCGATGGCCCTGGTTTCGGCCAACGACCCGGCGAAGCCGCGCAAGCGCCGCGCGGAGCTGAGCCCGGAGATCTGCCTCGGCTGCGGCGTGTGCACCCGCGTCTGCCCCACGAAGGGCCTGTGGCTGGAGCCGCGCGCCAAGCGCGTGGTCACGCCGGTGGACACGCTCCACCGGACGGTGCTGATGGCGATCGAGCGGGGGAACCTGCCCGGGCTCATCTTCGACAACCAGGCGCTGCTGAGCCACCGGGCGATGGCGGGGATCCTGGGGGTGGTGATGAAGCTGCCGCCGACCAAGCAGCTCCTCGCGACGCAGCAGATGAAGTCACGCTACCTCGCGAAGCTCCTGGAGCACGTGTCGGTCTGACGGCGCCCCGTGCCGCGACGCAGGGCCGCGCGAGGCTGGGCCGAGCCCAACAGCGGCAGGACGTGCACCGGGACCGGCGGCATGTCGTCGTAGGTCTCGACGCCGGCGAGCATCCCGTCGGCCGGGACGTCCAGTGCCGCCAGGGTCGCGTCGGACAGCAGCGCGTACGGCCGGTCGCCGACTAGGTCCCGGGCATGGTTCTTGAGCAGCCGGTGGACGACGGTGACGTCCGGCCCCGCGAGCTCCTCCCGGCCAACGATCCGCTGCACGACGTACGACCCGTGGTGGAGCACGAACTTGAGGCCCAGGTCATTGATCCACCGGTCGAGCGCCGCAGATCGCGCCTGGGCGCGCGAGATGCAAGCGGAGATCGCTGGAACCAGGGTAACCCCGGATCCACCGAACCTTGGCGGCTGACGCCTTGATGACGGTCGCAGCGAGAGGATTGACCCCGATCGAGTGACCTGTTGGGTCCAGACCAGGACGAACGATGGCCGGATGGCGGC
>JANNHX010000272.1:0-5273 GCA_031404615.1 Chloroflexota bacterium | reverse complement strand
AGCCCCGCGGGGCCGACGGCCCTTCACGGCGCCCCGGGGTGGACTATCGTTCGGGGATCGCTGTCCCCTGCGAACGGAGCCCTGACGGACGTGGACATCTCGCTCGGCCAACCCCGGATCTTCGGTCTAGAGCCGCGCCTTCCCTTCGAGGAGCTCAAGCGCCGCGCCGAGGAGAAGAAGACCGGCGCGCTTGGGACTGGCCTCGGCGGCTTCATCCAGCGCCCGAAGGCGGAGGACGTGGTCCTGGCGGCCAGCCAGCGGCGCGTCGAGCCGTTCTGGCACGTCGCGTGCACCGCGCACTACGTGTACGACCGAACGCGCATGTACACCGTGCCCGTGAGCGCGGGCGACGTGCGGTCGGTCACGTTCCTGGGCTCCGACTTCCCGGTGGTGACGTCCGGCAAGGCGCCCGCGTCGTTCGGGCTCGAGGTCCTCGAGCACTGCACCGAGGACATCCGCGATGAGCTGTTCATCGACGGCGTGACCGGCAACGCGATGGGCAACGGGGCCGCGATCGTGGGCGGGCCGCGGACGGAGGTCGCCGATACGACCCTGCTCGCCGCCGACGAGACGTTGGTCGTCGCGCCCGAGCAGCGGGCGTCGGCGATCGTGCGCCAGCTCCTGGCCAAGCTCCTGCGGCCGCTCCAGGCCGACACCGTGTTCGAGGAGTCGCTCGCTGTCGAGGCGCTCGAGCTCTACTACCGTCCAATCTGGGCGTTTGAGTTCCGCCACCCGGCGAAGGACAAGCGGGGCGTGGTGGAGGTCGATGCCCTCACGGGCGAGGCGAAGACCGCGACGGCCCTCAAGGTCAGCCAGTTCACGCGCCTGGTCAGCAAGGACGCGCTGTTCGACATCGGGGCGGATACCGTCGGGCTCCTCGTCCCGGGCGGGAGCATCGCGGTAAAGCTGGCGCGCGTCGCGATCGACCGCTCGTACTGAGGCCTGTTCTGTGCCGAGCGCTCGAGTCGACCTGCTGGACATCGCGGACGAGCCCGAGTCGGCCGCCGTCTTCACGCATTGCGTGGACCACCTGGCGCCCGACGAGCGGATCGCGTTCGTCGAGACGATGGACGGCCTGGCCGAAGGCCTGCGGACGCGGCTGCACGGTGGGGCGGGGAAGCGGGCTTCGCGGGCCTTCGACGCGATGCGGCGTACGGACCCGGTCGTCATCGCGTGGCTCGACGCCGGCGGCAAGGCGGCGCTGCGCCGCTGGGCGGTGGCCGGCGGGCTGATCGCGACCACGGCCGATGCCCTCGACAGGAAGGACCACAAGCGGGTCGCGCTGCTGGAGCTCGTGTTCCGGGCGATGCCGCGCCACGCGGGGAAGTAGCGCGTCGTCGTCGGCGCGTGGCCCGACCCCTGCCTGCCACGCCCCGGGTGGGACTGCCGGTCGCAGGACGGGCCCTCGCCAAGATGCAGGTGTGACTATCAGTCGCAGGGGCGGGCGCCAGCAGGCTCCAGCGAAGGCTCGATCCCCGCTGCGCTATCGCGCGCCGGCGGTCCGTTGCTCGGCCGAGGGGTAGGGACGCCGGGGGTGCTCCCACCTCCAGACGGCGCGGAGGAGCGCGTCGAGGTCGACGTCTGCATCGATCAGCCCGAAGCGGCCCGGACCAAGGCGACGGACGAGGTCGGCGAGCCGCTCGCGGAGCTGGTCGGGCCGTCCTTCCTTCACGAGCTGTCCGTGCTGCACGAGCTGTCCGTGCTGCACGATGAGCGTCGCTGTGACCGGACCGCTGGCTGGGTGTCACGGATCCGGCCAGGAAGGACGCCCGAGCCACCCGGCGAGCACTCTTCCGGCCGCCTCGTGGCCACCCGTGTGCCGCCGACCGCGTCCGACCGGGCCCGGCGCGCTTCCTACCGCGTCATGGCTCACCCTGGTGCCAGACAGCGGTGGCTGGTGCAGGGGTCACGGCCGATCCCGTCGATTCCGGGGTCGAGGTCTGCGACAGTGGTGCCGTCCTGGCTCCCACCTGAGCCAGGGGCCCGAAGCCGAGGGGCCCGAAGACGAGAGGGCGAAGCCCGCCCCGCCCCGCCACGGAGCCCGCCCCGCCCCCGCCTCGCCGCGCAACTCAGGCATCATGGCGCGCGTGTCCGTGACCGAGCGCCCACCCGCCGCCCCGGCGCGGACCGCCGACCTGTTCGCCCCGGGGCTCCGCGGCCTGACGCTGGGCCTGATCCTCACGATCACCCTCGTCGCGCTCGAGTCGCTCGCCATCGGCACGGTCATGCCGATGGTCACCGACGAGCTCGGCCAGCTCGCGCTGTATGGCTGGGTCTACTCGGCCTTCTTCCTCGGCAACCTCGTGGGCATCGTGATCGCGGGCGGCGCCCTGGACCGCATGCCGCTCCACCGTCCGTTCGCGGTCGGCCTCGGGCTGTTCGCGTTCGGGCAGCTGCTGGGCGGCCTCGCGCCGTCGATGCCGATCCTCGTCGGGGCCCGCTTCATCCAGGGCCTCGGCGGCGGCGCGGTGGGCCCGACGGCGTACGTCGCCATCGGCCGCTGCATGCCGGAGCGGCTCCAGCCGCGCATGTTCGCCATGCTGTCAACGGCCTGGGTCGTCCCCGGGATCATCGGCCCGAGCATCGCCGCGGTCGTCGGCGAGCTCGCGAGCTGGCGCTGGGTCTTCCTCGGCCTGCTGCCGTTCCTGCTTCTTGCCGGCGCCCTCGCGCTGACCTCGCTGCGGCGCGTGGAGGGAGGACCGCCCGACGACATCGAGCACCAGCACAGCACGGGTGCTCGCTTCGTCCGGGCGCTCGCGGCCGCGGGTGGTGCCGGGATCCTGCTCGCGGCGCTCAGCGCCACGGAGGCCTGGGTCATGGTCGCGGGCGCCGCCGCCGGGGCCGCGCTGCTGCTGCCCGCGTTTCGCTCGCTCACCCCGCCGGGCACGCTGCTGCTCGCGATGGGCGTCCCCGCCGCCGTGATGCTGCGGGCGGTCATGACCTTCGCCTTCTTCTCGGGCGACGCCTACATCCCGCTGCTGCTCCAGACCTGGCGCGAGACCCCCGCCTTCCTCACGGGCGTCGTGTTCACGGCGACGACGGTGGCCTGGACCGCCGGGACGTGGATCCAGGCGCGCCGCATCGACCACTACGGACCGCGCGTCTTCGTCACGCTCGGGTTCACGCTCGTCGCCCTGGGGGCTGCGCTGACGATCCCCGTGGTCGCGGGCCCCGTCCCGCCGGGGATCACCATCGTCACCTGGGCGGTGGCCGGCGTGGGCATGGGCCTCATGTACAGCGCGGTGACCCTCGTCGTGCTGCGGGGCGTGGGCCAGTCGTCGCAGGGGAGCGCGTCGTCGGCCCTCCAGCTCTCGGACATCCTGGGCACGGCGCTCGGCACGGGCGCCGGCGGCGCGCTCATCGCGGCGGGGGAGCGGGCGGGCCCCGACGGTCTCGGCACGGCGCTGGCGGTGGTGTTCGCGATGTCCCTGGTGGTCAGCCTGCTCGGGCTCCTCGCTTCACGCCGTTTGGGGGCGGTTCCTCCCTCGTGGAAGGCGCGGGGCGCTGCGGTAGACTAACGCTCCGGCTTGCCCGCCCGCCCCTCGGCGCCGCCTGATCGCGCCAGTACCCGGAGGTTTCCGAACCCGATGTCCGCCGAGACGCTTCGCGCGAAGATCCGCGAGATCCCCGACTTCCCGAAGCCCGGCATCCTGTTCTACGACATCACGACGCTCCTGAAGGACCCGGCCGCCTACAAGGAGTCCATCGACCTCATGCTCGAGCCCTACCGGGACGAGCGCGTGGACATCGTCGTGGGCATGGAGTCGCGCGGGTTCATCTTCTCGGCGCCGATGGCGTACCAGCTGGGCACGGGCCTCGTCCCGGTGCGCAAGCTGGGCAAGCTCCCGGCAGAGACCCTGACGGTCGAGTACGCCCTGGAGTACGGCTCCAACACCCTCGAGATCCACCGCGACGCGATCGCCCCCGGCCAGCGCGTCCTCATCGTCGACGACCTCCTCGCCACCGGCGGCACGGTGCGCGGGACGATCGAGCTCATCGAGCGCCTCAAGGGCGAGGTCGTCGGTCTCGCGTTCCTCGTGGAGCTCGACTTCCTCAAGGGCCGCGACCGGCTCGAGGGCCGGAAGGTCACCTCGGTCATCAAGTACTGAGCCGGTGAGGCGCGGCCGCACGCGTCTCCGGCGCCAAGCCCACACGTGAGCGATCCCGTCCAGCCCCCCGATCCCACCCGGCGGCGGTTCTTCCGGCAGCTCGCCGGCGATGTCGTCACGTCCGTGGGATCCGTGATGGGCGCCGCGCAGAGCCTCCAGCAGGTCTCCGCGGAGGCCGCCCGGGACATGCTCGGCAAGGACGCCCCCGGCGTTAGCCGCAGCCCCGGTGCGGCCGCGGCCGCAAATCCGGCGGCTGGCATTGCCGTCGGCGCCTCCGGGCTCACGACGGCGGTGACGACCGGCGAGGTCGACGCCTCGACGGCCGTCTGGCGCTCACCCTTCCGCTGGGACGGCGACGTGTGCCGGATCGTGGACCAGCGCCGCCTCCCGGACATCCTCGTCGACCTCGAGCTGCGGGGCGCCGGCGACACCGTGACCGCGATCAACGACGGCGCGCTGGTCGGCGCGCCGGTGCAGGCCCAGGTGGCCGCCGTGACGCTGGCGCTCGTCGCGCAGCGGTCGGCCGGGTCGCGCGGGTTTGCCCGCCGGGCCACGATCCGCGGCGCCGCCAACGCCATGCGCAGCACGCGCCCGGGCTCCGCGGCCGTGGCCGCGACCCTTGACCGGATGCTCGCGCTGCTCGAGCAGCTGGGCCTCGAGGCGGAGGGCGAGCGAGTCGCGAACGAGCTCAAGGCCGAGGCGGGGCGGATCATCGCCGAGGCAGTGGAGGACCACGGCAACCTCGTCGGCCACCTGCTGACGCTCCTGACCGGCGAGGCGGACCAGCCGCTCCACGTGCTTGCAGCGGGCAGCACCGGTGCAATGGGTGGCGGCCAGTTCGGGACTGCCCTGTCCGCGATCCAGACGCTCCACCACTCCGGCCGCCCGGTCCACGCCCTGGTCACGGAGGGCCGGCCCGCCCTTGAGGGCTCGCGCATCGCGGCCTGGGAGCTGCGCCAGGCCGGCGTGCCCCACGCGATCGTCACGGACGCCGCGGCCCCGGGCTGCATCGCGGCCGGCGAGGTGCAGGTCGTGCTCGTCGGGGCGGACAGGATCGCCGCGAACGGCGACGTCATCGCGACCGCGGGCGCCTACCCCCTCGCCCTCGCGTGCGCCGCGATCGGTATCCCCTTCATCGTGTGTGCCGCAACCTCCGCGCTTGAC
>JANNHX010000271.1:0-6624 GCA_031404615.1 Chloroflexota bacterium | reverse complement strand
TACGACCTGACGCTGCTCAACGAGATCCTGAAGAGCCTCGGCAAGCCGCAGGTGAGCGGGCTGTGAGGCCCGTGCCTGCGCTCGCGGGCGAGGACATGCCCGCGCTCACGCGCGGGGACGTGCCCGCGCTCACGCTCGGGGACGTGCCCGACAGCCCCGCGGCGCTCGACCGGGACGCGGGGCGGGTCACCGTGCTCATCGACAACGTCAGCAAGGTCTTCCCGGCCGGGTCCGGGACCGTGACGGCCCTCGAGGACATCAGCCTGACCGTCCGCGAGGGCGAGTTCGTGTCCATCCTGGGGGCGTCGGGGTGCGGCAAGTCGACGCTCCTCAACCTCGTGGCCGGGCTCGACAAGCCGACGCGGGGCTCCGTGCACCGCGCCGGCGATCCGTCGTTCATGTTCCAGGACGCCGCGCTGTTCCCGTGGCTCAGCGTCGAGCGCAACGTGGAGCTGCCACTCAAGCTGCGCAAGGTCTCCCGGGGCGAGCGGCGCGACCGCGTCGCGGAGCTCCTGGAGATGGTCCAGCTCACCCCGTTCGCCGGCCGCCAGCCGCACGAGCTCTCCGGCGGCATGCGCCAGCGCGCGGCGCTCGCCCGGGCACTGGCCCGCGATGCCGAGGTCCTCCTCATGGACGAGCCATTCGGGGCCCTGGACGCGATGACCCGCGACATCCTCCACGACGAGCTCGAGCGGATCTGGCAGGAGACCGGCCGGACGATCCTGTTCGTGACCCACAACGTGCGCGAGGCGGCCCGCCTGGGCGACCGCATCGTGCTCCTGACCAGCCGGCCCGGTCGCGTCGCCGAGGAGTTCCGCGTGGACATCCCGCGGCCGCGGCGCATCGAGGACCCGGACGTGGCCGCCCTCGCGGCGGTCGTCACGGCGCGGCTCCGCGAGGAGGTCGCCAGCCATGGCCGGTAACGTCCGGGGGCTGATGCGCCCGGGGGGCTCGCGCGCGGACGGCTCGCGCGCGGAGGTCGCCGGCCTCGACGCGCTGGAGTCCCAGCCGGCCATCCGCGAGTCGGCGCTCCGGCGCGCGTGGGCCAGCACCTGGCCCAAGGTCATCGCCATCGGGATCGTGCTGCTCCTGTGGCAGGCCATCGTGATGACCCGCCTGCTCGAGGACTACGTGCTGCCGAGCCCGGTCGACGTGCTGGGCCGGCTGTGGGCGGAGCTCCAGACGCCGCAGCTCTGGGGTGCCGTCGCCACCACGATGCGGCGCGCCGCCTGGGGCTTCGGGCTCGCGACCCTCATCGGCGTCGTGATCGGTGCGCTCGTGTCCCGGTTCGCCGTCCTGCGGGCGGCCGTCGGATCCCTCATCACCGGGCTCCAGACCATGCCATCCATCGCCTGGTTCCCGTACGCGATCCTGCTGTTCGGGCTCACGGAGGAGGCGATCATGTTCGTCGTGGTGCTGGGCGCCGCGCCGTCGATCGCCAACGGCCTCATCCACGGCATCGATCACATCCCGCCGGTCCTCCGGCGCGCCGGCCGCGTGCTGGGCGCGACGGGATTCGCCGAGTACCGGCACATCATCGTGCCGGCCGCGATGCCCTCGTTCATGGCCGGCCTCAAGAGCGGCTGGGCCTTCGCCTGGCGCAGCCTCATGGCCGGCGAGATCCTCGTCGTGATCGCCTACAGGACCTCGCTCGGGCAGCTCCTCCAGGTCAACCGCGAGCTGTCGGACGCGCAGGGCCTGCTCGCGACGATGCTCGTGATCCTGGTCATCGGCATCACGCTGGACTCGCTCGTCTTCGGCACCATGGAGCGGCGGATACGCGCGAAACGGGGGCTGCTCACCGCCTGACCCGCGGGTCCGGCCCTCAGTGCGGGACGAGCGCGTCGGGGTCCTCGAGCAGCATTGCGACGTCGGCGGGGATCGTGCCCGCGACGACGTCCGCGACCGAGACCCGCTCGAGCACGCGCCGCAGGCTCACGCGCGTCGCGAGCCACACGTCCCGCAGCGCCGTCGCGGAGCCGTTGAACGTCAGCGACTCCGGGCGCATCCCGCGCACGTCGGCAAGGGGCCCCTCCACCGCGCGGATGATGTCCGCGATGGTGATCTCGGACGCGGGCTTCGCCATCCGGTAGCCGCCCACCTGCCCGCGCAACGAGCGCACGAACCCGGCCCTGCGCAGGTCCACGAGGATGTTCTCGAGGAACGAGAGCGGGATCTCCTGGGCGGACGCGATCTGCTCGGCCTTGAGCGGCACGTCGGCGCGGTGCGCGGCGAGCTCGCACATGGCGCGAACGGCGTAGTCGACCTTGGCGGAGATCCTCACCTGTGCATCGTACCCAGCGCGCTCATCCCGCGGCCGACCCGGCCGCGATGAGGGTGATGGCGACGGCGGTCAGCGCGATGCCGGCGACGTGGCTCCGCGTGAGCCGCTCGCGCAGGATCACGATCGCGAGCACGACCGTGGTCACCGGGTAGAGCGACGCGAGGACGGTGGCGATGGCCAGCGCGCCGGCCCCCGCGGCGAGGATGAACGCCGCGTTGCCCACCATGTCCAGCATGCCGATGACGGCGATCTTCGGGATCGTGTCGCGCGGCAATCGCCATGGCTGGCGCCACAGCACGATCATGACCGCCATCATCGCCGCCTGCAGCAGCCGGATGATGACCAGGAGCCCGAACGCGCTGTCGCCTCCGAACTGGCCGATGCAGATGTTGAACCAGCCGATGGCGACGCCGGCGAGCAACGCCCACTCGACGCCCGACGGATGGTCCGCGCCGTGACCCGGCGCCCGGGTGACCAGGACGACGGCCACGAGCGCGGCGATGATCCCGACGATCGCAACAGGCTGCGGGACGCCCTCGACCACGAAGCCGAAGGCGACCGGGATCGCGGCTCCCAGCACCCCCGTCACCGGCGCGACGACGCCCATCCGCCCGACGGCGAGTCCGCGGTAGAGCGCGGTGATCCCGACCATCCCGCCGATGCCGGCGCCGGCCGCCCAGGCGATGTCCGGAAACGTCGGGAGCGGCTCGCCCAGGATGATCGCCATCGCGAGCGCCCCGAAGACGCCTACGAACTGCGTCAGCCCCACCACGCCGAACAGCGGCGCGCGACGGCTCAACATCCCGCCGCCAAAGTCCCCCGACCCCCAGGCGACCGCCGACAGGAGCCCCAGGACCACGACCGCGACCGCGGGGGTGACCTCAGGCAGGCGTGGCCTCCTCGGCCTCGACGTGTCCGTCCGCCGCGGTGGGCCCCTCGAGCACGACGACCCGGTCCGCGAGCGTGTCGTACCGGTCCGACGTCGTGAGGTAGATCACCTGGAAGTCCGAGGCGACCTCGCGCAGCAGCGCGAGGGCGCGCGGCGCACGGCTGTCGTCCAGGGTCACGAACGGGTCGTCCAGGATCAGCGGCGGCCGCCGGTCACCGGTCACCAGGCGCACGAGCCCGAGGCGCGCCGTGAGGTACACGACGTCCAGGGTCCCCTGCGAGAGGTCCGTGACCGGCACCCAGTCATCCTTCTCGGGCGAGAAGACGTCGATGCCGAGGTTCGTGTCGTCCACGCGGACCCGCTTGTAGCGGCCGTCCGTGACCCGCGCGATGTCCTTGACCATGCGCCGCTCGAGGTACCGGGTGGCGCGCTGCATCGTCGACTGTTCGGCGGCCCCGATCTCGCGCAGCGTGTGCGCGTAGACACGCTCGCGCCGCCTGAGGCCCTCGAGCTGCTCCGTCCAGTCGGCGAGGCGCTCCGCGAGGGCGGCGACCTCCTCGGCGTCGACGGGGTTCTGCTCGACGCGGGCGCGGACATTGGACTCATCGTCGCGGGCACGCTCGAGCTGGCCCTCGGCGTCCCTGACCTCGACCTCGAGGCGCTCCCGGGCCCGGGGCTCCTTCGCGATCGGCCCCAGCGCATCCAGCGCCGAGGTCTTCTGCTCGATCTCGAGGGCGGCCGCATCCCGGCGCTCCGGCAGCCGCTCCCGGGGCTCGTCGCCCACGAGGCCGGCGAGACGGGCGCGCCGCTGGTCGATCTCGGCGACGTGCGCCTCCTCGAGCCGCAGCCGCTCCTCCGCCTCGGCCGTGATCTCGAGCTCGAGCGTCTCGAGCTCCTTTGCCCGGTCCACCTCGGCACTCTTGAGGTCCTGCTCGATCTCCGAGCGGCCGCGCAGCCGGCGGTCCACCTCGGCGTCCCGCATCTGCTGCTGGACGCTGTCGCCGCGCTTCATCCACAGGCCGGCGCCCGAGAGCGCAAGACCCACGATGACGACGACGGCCCCGAGCAGGACGCCGGGAATGGCGAGCACGACGTACAGCCCGACGACCAGGGCGATGCCGGCCACCAGCAGCAGGTTGCCGGCCCGCACCAGCGGCCGCCAGCGGACCTCGGGGGCCGCCTCGAACTGGACCTGCACCTCACCCTCGAGCATCGCCTCGAGCGTCGCGATCTTCGCCTCGATGGCGCGCAGCCGCGCCACTGCCGGGCGCAGGACCGCGAGCGGGATCGGCGACGGGTGGTTGGCCTCGAGCTCCGCGAGCTCGTCACGGACGATGACCGCGCTGCGGAGCCGCTCGTAGCGCTCCTTCGCGGCGTCACGCTCGCTGGTGAGGCGCTCAGCCTGGCGGGCCTTCTCGAGCAGCGCGCGGCGCTCGGTGAGCGCGCGGTCGGTCTCGCTCCGGCGCTCGCGCGCGACGGACAGCGCGTCGCGGTCACGCTCGAGGCGGGCAAGGCCCTCCTCCCCGTGGCGCAGGCCCGCCGTGACGTCGTTGACCGCGTCCTCGGCGATCTTGAGGCGGCCCGGGTTCTTCGCGCCCGAGGCGCGGAGGCCCTGGAGTGCCCGTTCGAGCTGCTTCTTCGCCCGGCTCGTGCCGCGGTCCGCGCCGCTGATCGACGCCTGCAGGCGGTCCCGGAGGGCGGCCTCGTCGCGCTGGAGACCGGCCAGCTCGTGGTGGCGGACCGACGCGGTCGAGGCGAAGAACCCCTCGGTGGGCACGCCGGAGAGCGTGGCGAGCATCTCGTCCGCGCGCGCGGGATCCGTGACGACCTCGCCGTCCACCTCGAGGCGGACGGTCCCCTTGGCGCCGAGGAACACCTTCTCGAGGCGACCCTCGTGGACGCCGCCGTCCTCGTCGTCGTAGGTGAAGTCCATCTCGATGGCCGGGCGTGTGTCGCCGCGGTCCCACGGCACGAGGCCGTCAAGCTCCGCGGCGGCGCTCGTGACCTTGCGGGTCAGCGCCAGCTCCACGGCCCGCTGGAGCGTGGACTTGCCGGCCTCGTTGGGGCCGCGGACGACGGTGAGCCCGGGCGCGAGCTCAATGGTGGTGTCGCGGTACCGGCGCAGGTCGCGCAGCCGGAGGCTCGTGATCCTCACAGCGTGACCTCCCTGCCGGCGAGCAGCAGGCGTCCGAGGCGGAGCGCGTCGCGCAGCTCGGCGGCCTCGCGCGCGGCGGCGGTGTCGGCGGACCCCTCCAGGGCGGCCACCCGACCCTCGACCGTGCGGATGAACGCACCGGCGATGGTCTCGGGCGGTGGCAGCGCCCCGTCCGTGAGCGGCACCTGGCTCGTGTCGCGCACGCGGACCCGCAGGTAGTCGCCCTTCAGTGCCTCCTGGACCTCGGCCGTGTCGAGGTCCAGCGCGTCCGGCCGGATCCCGATGAGGCGGACGTCCAGCACGCGATCCCTGTCCGCTGCGGCGCGGAGGCGCGCGACCAGGGCGGGCTGCGACTCGACGGTCGCCGCGTCCACGTCCACGCGCTCGAAGGTCGTGCGACCGACGACCCGCTCCGCGACCGCGACGTGCTTCTCGCCGTCACGCTGCTCGAGGGTCACGAGCAGGACCTTGCCGGCCTTGTCCTGGTCCAGCGCGATGGGCTCCGGCGCGCCCGCATACGCATACGTGACCCCGCGTGCTTTCGCCACCTGCGCCCCGTGCCAGTGCCCGAGCGCGAGGTAGTCGAGTCCGCTCGCGGCGATCTCGTCGGTCGTGATCACGACCTCGTCGTGGTCCGTGCGGCCCGGGATGGCGATGGCCGCGTGGAGGAGGCCCAGGCGCCAGGTCGCGTCCGGGGTGCGCACCGACGCGAGGTCCCGCAGCGGGCTGTGGGGCGCCCGCTTGGTGGCGAACACCGGGCCGTGGACGACGACATCGCACGCGCCGATATGCACCCACGGCCGTTCGGGCGTCAGCACCGTGAGGAGATCGTCGCCCTCCGAAGCGCCGGCGAGCGCCGCGAGGTCGTAGGCGCGGTACACCGATGAGCGGTCGTACACGTCGTGGGTGCCGGGGATGAGGACCGTCCGCACGCGGGATCGCACGAGGCGCGCGAGCTCTGCGGCGACGCGCTCCACCGAGCGGCGCGGCTGGACATTGGAATCGAACAGGTCGCCCGCAACCAGGAACAGGTCGACGCGCTCCGAGAGGGCGAGGTTCACGCTCGCGGCGAACGCGGCGAACTGGCGCTCGCGCTGGGCCGCGGCAGCGTCGCCGAGATCCGCGTGACGCGCGCCGAGATGGACGTCTGCGGTGTGCAGGAGCCGGAGCATGTGGTGGGCTGCCTCCCTATCCGGATCCGGCGGGCAGACCGACCGGGCCCCGCGAGCGGCCGCTTCTCCGCCCCAGACGCAAGGACCCTGGCAGGTGCCGCACGTCGCGCAGGCGGGGCCGGTC
>JANNHX010000270.1:0-4034 GCA_031404615.1 Chloroflexota bacterium | reverse complement strand
CGCTCGGCGCTCACCGCCTCGACGTTCGCCAGCGCATCCAGGTAGCTCATCGTGAAGCGCAGGTTGCGCACCGGGCCTACGACCCTGCCGCCCTCGACCAGAAAGGTCCCGTCGCGGGTCATGCCCGTGATGATCACCTTCTTGGAGTGGACCGCGTTCGTGTAGTGGAAGCGTGTCACAAGGAGCCCGCGGTCAAGCCCGCCGACCAGGTCGTCCATCGACGTGTCGCCGGCAGCCATGATCATGTTCGTGGGGAATGGCCCGTAGGTGTTCGGGGCGGGGAGGCCATGGCCTGTGGATGTCCGCCCGGCGCGGGCTGCGGTCTGGGCGTCGAAGGCGAGGTCGCGGCACACGCCGGCGTCGAGGAGCGAGAGGCGCTGCTTGGGGACACCCTCGGCGTCGAAGCCGGCCGGAAGGCCGGCGGGGTCGAAGGCGTCGTCCGTGATCGTCACCAGGGGCGACGCGACCCGCTTGCCCGCCTCCCAGAACGAGCGGTCCTCCGCGACGGCGAGGGCCGAGAACCCGAGATAGCCGAGCATGTCCACGAGGTCCACGACCGCGTAGTGCGCGAGGACGACGGGGTAGTCGCCGGGTGCCAGGTCGACGGGGTGGCGCGACGACCGGGCCCGCTCCGCTGCCTCGCGGCCGATGGTCGCGGCGTCGATGAGGGTCGCGTCGACCGAGACCTGCTCCGCGTAGCCGGTGCCGTTGTCCGGGCCCATGGTCACGGTGAGGAGCTGGGAGCTGGTCCGGCGCTCGGCGGCGCGGATCCCCTTGCTGGTGGCGACCGCAATCGCCTCCGCGTCTGTGGAGAACGAGCCGTAGGCCGTCACGCCGGCCTCGTCGGCGGCGGCGATGACCGCCCGGACGCCCTCGGCACGGAGCTCGGGCGTCGCGGTCGCCGTGCCGTCGGACCAGGCCGCGGGGCTGGACGCGGGATTGGACGCTGCGGAGCCGGCCTCGGGGAGTCCGGACCAGTCCTCGAGCTCCGCGACGTTCGTCGTGATGGCCGCGGCCCGCTCCACGAGGGCGCGGATCCCGTCCGGGTCCACGCGCCCGGAGCTCGCGATACCCACGCGCCTGCCCGTCACGAAGCGGAGGTTGACGAAGACCTCGCTGCTCTTCACGTTCTGGTGGATCTCGCTGTTCGCGAAGCGGGTCAGGGCGGAGTCGCCCGCGACCACGAGCGCCTCGGCCTCGCCGGCGCCGGCCGCCCGGGCCTGTCGCACGACCTCCTCGGCGAGGCGGAGCGCAGCCTCCGGGTCGCCGCCGATCGCGTCGGCGCCGCTCACCCCATCACCCCCACGCGCACGTTTCGGAACCGGGCCCCGGAGACGCCGTGACCCACGTGGCCCGCTTGCCCGGGCTCGCCCTTGCCGCAGTTCGGCGTGCCCCACATCGTCCACGACGACGCGTCACCGACGGCGTCCATCGACCGCCACAGCTCGTACGTGATCCCGGTATAGGTCGCGTTGCGGTAGAGCCGGCCGACCTTGCCGCCCTTGACCTCGCGGCAGACCTCGGTCGCGAACTGGAAGTTGAGGCGGCGGTCGTCGATCGACCACGAGCGGCAGGTGTCGAACAGCAGTCCGTCGTCCGTGTCGGCCACGATGTCATCGAAGCTCATGCCCGGCTTCGGCAGCAGGTTGACGTTGGTCATGCGGATCAGCGGGATCCGGTTCCAGCCGTCGGCCCGCATGGCCCCGCCGCTCTCCCGGCCGATGCGAGGCGCGGTCTCGCGGGAGGTCAGGTACCCGACGAAGATCCCCTCCTTGATCAGCGGGACCTGCTGGGCCGCGACGCCCTCATCGTCCCAGCCGAAGGAGCCGAGTCCGCCGACGACCGTCGCGTCCGCGACGATGTCGCACAGGTCGCTGCCGGAGCGGAAGGTTCCCAGCATGTCCGGCGTCAGGAAGCTGGTGCCGGCGTAGCTGGCCTCCGTGCCAAACGCGCGGTCAAGCTCCGTGGGGTGGCCGCAGCTCTCGTGGACCTGCATGTAGAGCTGGCTGGGGTGGAGGAGGACCGTGCGCGTGCCCGCGGGGAGGGTCGGCGCGGTGAGGAGCTCCACGGCCTCGCTCGCGATGCGCTCCGCGGCGCCCTCGAAGTTCATCGCGCGGACGTACTCGTAGCCGGCCGACGCCCAGCCCCCGCCGTTGTCCGGATAGCTGCGGCGCTGGTGCTCGTCGCCGTCGATGGCGTTGGCCTCCAGGCCGGCGCCCACGTGGGTGATCACCTGCTCTGTGTAGGAGCCGTCGCTCGCGGCGAAGGTTGTCCACTCGCGCTGGGCGCCGTAGAGCGACTCCGTCCAGGCGAGGCCCTTCACGTTGTTCATCTCGCGGTCCGCGGCGAGCAGGTGCGCGATCTTGTGGTCGAGCGGCACCGCGAACGGGTCCTCCGCGACGGGGGTCTCGTAGCGGCCCCTCGCCGGCGGCCGGGCGTCCAGGACCACGGGCGTGCGGATGGCGGTTGCGCTCGCCCTCGCGATGCGCACGGCCTCGGCCGCGACGCGGTCCGCCTCGGCGGTGGTCAGGTGGTGGCTGGCGGCGAAGCCCCAGGCGCCACCGACGATGACCCGGACCCCGAACCCCTCGCTCTCGCCGCCCGCGACGCCTTCGACGCGGCCGGACTTGATGGTGATCGACTCCTCGAGCCGCCGAACTACGCGCACGTCCGCGTACGTGGCGCCCAGGGCAGTGGCCGTGTCGAGGGCACGGCTGGTGAGATCGCTCATTGCGCCCGAGGGTATCGCGGGGTAGGCACGGGCGCCGTAGGTCGTTGGGCGTATGGCGGTCGCGGTGCCTCCGCCCGCCTGGCTTCGCGACTTTCGCCCGCCTCGCGTTGCGCCGGCCACCCATCCGCCGCCTTTACGCCGCCGCCTCGCGTTGCGCCGGCCACCCATCCGCCACCTTTACGCCGTGGCGTGGTGATGGAGACAGGCCGGCCCGACAGTGAGCCTCACCTACCACTCCCCTGCGTAGCCGAGGGTCCGTCGCCCGGGTTGTGGCTCTACGACTCCTGCCAGGCGTAAGTGAGGAGGAAGTTGCACGAGAGCCGCAGCGAAGCGGCCGCTCTCAGGATGACAGGCCATGAACGACATCGTCATCGGCCAGTCCCTGCGAGCCCTGCGCATCCGCCTCCTGCTCCGGCAGGCGGACGTCGCCGGCAAGGCGGGCGTCAGCCAGCAGCTGATCTCGAAGATCGAGCGCGGGCGCCTCGCCTCGGTCAGCGCCGCGGTGCTCCGCAGGATCTTCGCGGCGGTGGAGGCGGACGTGGTGACCGTCGTCAGGTGGCGCGCCGGCGAGCTCGACCGCCTGCTCGACGAGGGACACTCCGAGCTGGTCGGGCGGATCGTCCTCCTCCTCCGGCGGCGCGGCTGGGAGGTGCTCACGGAGGTCACGTTCTCGGAGTTCGGCGAGCGAGGCTCGATCGATATCCTCGCCTGGCACCCGGAGACGCGGACGCTCCTCGTGATCGAGGTCAAGACGGAGATCACGTCGGCCGAGGAGATGCTCCGTCGGCACGATGTGAAGGTCCGCTTGGGGCGGAAGATCGGGCGGGACCGGTTCGACGTGGCCCCGGCGAGAGTCGCCAGGCTGCTGGTTGTGGCCGACGAGATGCGGAACCGGCGCCGGGTCGCGCGCCTCGCGCCGGTGCTCTCGGGGGCGTACCCGGATCGCGGCCGCGCTGTTCGCGCATGGATCGCGGCGCCCGACGGCAACTTGGCCGGGCTCATCTTCGCCGCGCCCGCGAAGGGTGGTCGATCGACGCGCCGCCCGCGACGCGTGCGCCGAACCGCCGATGCCGCCGAGGCCGCGGGAGCCGCCTGAGGCTGCCGTCTCGTCTCAGATACGCCTGCGCATGGTGGTAGAGCGCCCGGGCACGGCGATCACCGGGTGGACGACCTCGGCTACCACGCAGAGACGTAGGCGAGTGCGTGCGGGCCGGGCGATGGTTCTTGCACCATGCTCAGGCGTATGCGAGGGGACGCCTGACGCGAGGGGACGCCTGACGCGAGGGGACGCCTGACGCGAGGG
>JANNHX010000269.1:0-3697 GCA_031404615.1 Chloroflexota bacterium | reverse complement strand
TTGAGCCTGATCGCCCAGAACCCGAGCCTGCTGGGTCTCGGTGTCGACGAGGACACGGCCGGTGTCGTCGGCCCCGACCACGTCATGGAGGTCATCGGGCGAGGCTCCATCACGGTCGTTGACGGTGCGCGGTCCGAGACCGACGCGTGGGAGGTTCACGGCCACCGACCGCTGATGATCAGCGGCGTCGTGCTGCACAGCCTCCCGGCCGGGTATCGCTTCGACCTCCACCGCCGGACGCGCGTAGCGGCCCCGATGCTGCAGTCGATCCAGGGCGAGATCGCTTCCTCCTGAGGTCGAGATGGGACAGTCGGCCGATCGCACGGTATCCCTTGATCCTCCGCGACCGATGACGGAGCGCGAGGCGGAGGTTCTCGCGCTGATGCTCGCCGGCGACGACCCCGCGCTGGAGCCGCTGCGGGCCCAGGCCGCCGTGGCCCTGGTCAGCTCGGGGTGCGGGTGTGGGTGCGCCACGATCGACTTCGACCTCGATGGGCAGGGTGCGCTGCCAGCCTCGCCGGTCTCCCGCTTCCAGCTGCATGCGTGCAGCCGTGAGTCGCCAGGCGTCGCCGGCGCCGACCCGTGGGGGGTGATCCTGTTCGTCGACGAGGGCAGGCTCGCGAGCCTCGAGCTCGTCTGGTACGAGCGGCCGATCGGCACCTTCCCCCCCGCAACGGACCTCGAGGTGCTCGCGAACCCGTTCTGACCAGACCCGGCACGGAATCGCACCCCATCGGCATCGTGGCGGGCGCGTACACTCCGCTCCCACGCAGTCGGAGGAGGACCAGTGGCGCAGGCGGACCCGGGGACCCCCAGGCGGTCGAGGAAGACACCCGCGAAGGTCGCCGACGCGGCCGCGACGGTGCCGGCCCCCGCGGCCGAAGCGCGCCCCGCGGAGCCCCGCCCCCGGCCCACCCTCCGCATCCTCGAGACGCGGATCCTGCGCGGCGCCAACTACTGGGCCCGGGAGCCGGTGATCCGCCAGGTCGTGGACCTGGGCGTCCTCGAGGCGTTCCCCTCCAACCTGATCCCGGGCTTCGCCGAAGCGCTCATCGCCCTCATGCCCAGCCTCGACGACCACGCCTGCTCGCTGGGCCGGCGCGGCGGCTTCGTCAGCCGCCTCCGCGAGGGTACGTGGGCGGGCCACGTCTCGGAGCACGTCGCGCTGGAGCTGCAGAACCTCGCCGGCACCCTGGTCCGCCACGGCAAGACCCGCGGCACCGGCGAGCACGGCAAGTACAACGTGATCTTCGAGTACCGCGAGGAGCAGGTGGGGATCGAGGCCGGCAAGAAGGCCGTCGCCCTCGTCAACCACCTCGTCGCGCCCGAGGACCCGGAATTCGCCTTCGACTACGAGGCGGAGCTCGAGGGCCTGATCCACTTCGCCGAGCGGCTCGCCTTCGGGCCTTCGACGCAGGCGCTCCTCGATGAGGCCGCCGTCCGCGACATCCCGTCAATGCGCCTGGACCGGTACAGCCTCGTCCAGTTGGGTCAGGGCGTCCACCAGCAGCGCATCCGCGCCACGATGACCAGCCGCACCGGTGGAATCGCGGTCGACATCGCGTCCGACAAGAAGCTGACGAACCGGCTCCTGGACTCGGCGGGCCTGCCCGTGCCGCGCTCCGAGCTCGTGGACACCGAGGACGACGCCGTTCGTGCCGCCCGGCGCCTGGGCTTCCCGTGCGTCATCAAGCCCCTCGACGGCAACCACGGCCGGGGCGTCGCGCTGGACCTCAAGGACGAGGACGCGGTCCGCGCCGCCTGGCCGGAGACACAGCACCAGAGCCGCCGCGGCGACGTCGTGGTGGAGACCTACCTGGCGGGCCGCGACTATCGCTGCCTCGTGATCGGCGGCAAGCTCGCCGCCGTGGCGGAGCGTGTGCCCGCGAGCGTGACGGGCGACGGCGAGCGGACCATCCGCGAGCTGGTCGAGATCACGAACGCGGACCCGCGTCGGGGCATCGGCCACGAGAAGGTCCTGACCCGGATCAAGCTCGACGACAACGCCGGGGAGGTGCTGGAGGCCCAGGGCTTCACGGCCGACTCCGTCCCGGACAACGGTGTCTTCGTCAAGCTCGCCCTGACGGGCAACATGAGCACCGGCGGGACATCGATCGACCGCACCTTCGAGGCCCACCCGGACAACGTGGAGATCGCGGAGACCGCCGCGCTCGTCGTCGGCCTCGACATCGCCGGCATCGACTTCATCTGCCCGGACATCACCGAGCCCGTCCGCGAGACCGGCGGCGGCATCGTCGAGGTGAACGCGGCGCCCGGGTTCCGGATGCACACGAACCCCACCGAGGGCGAGCCGCAGTACGTCGCCAAGCCGGTCATCGACCTGCTGTTTCCGGCAGGCTCGACCGCCCGCATCCCGATCCTCGCCGTCACCGGGACCAACGGCAAGACGACGACGGTCCGGATGATCGCCCACATCCTCAAGCTGATGGGGCGGCATGTGGGCATGACGTCCACGGACGGCATCGTCATCGACGGCCGGCTCATGAAGCGCGGCGACATGTCCGGGCCCAAGAGCGCCCAGATGGTGCTCCAGAACCCGACCGTGGACACGGCGGTGTTCGAGGTGGCGCGTGGCGGGATCCTCCGCGAGGGCCTGGGCTACGACCGCAACGACGTCGCCGTGGTCACCAACGTCACGGGCGACCACCTGGGCCTCGGCGGCATCGACACGCTCGGACAGCTCGCCGGCGTCAAGGGCGTCCTGGTGGAGGCCGTCCCACGCTCCGGCACCGCGGTTCTCAACGCCGACGATCCGCACGTCTACCGCATGGGCCGTCACTGCGCCGGCCGCGTCGTGCTGTTCACGATGCACAAGCACAAGGGCGAGGACGGCTACGACCGCGTCGACGGCCACACCAATCGCGGCAACGCCGCCTTCTGCCTGGAGGACACGCCCCAGGGCGAGCTCGTTGTCCTCAAGCACGGCCCGCGCAAGATGCCGGTGCTGTACACCCACCTGATGCCCGCCACGTTTGGCGGCCGGGCGCGCATGAACGTCGCAAACGGCCTCGCCGCCGCCGCCGCCGCCTGGGCGTCCGGTGCCCATCTCCACGACATCCGCCAGGGCCTGCGGACCTTCACCACGTCCTTCTTCCAGGCGCCGGGCCGCCTCAACCTGGTCGAGGTCGCTGGCACGCGCGTGGTCATCGACTACTGCCACAACGTGGACGGCATGCGCAACCTGGCCGACTTCGTCAACCGGATGATGGTCGAGCCGGTCACGAGGGCCGGTGTGCTCGGTGCGCCGCAGGGGAACACGCGCCCGCCGCGGTCCGGCCGGGCGATCGGGGTCATCGGGATCCCGGGCGACCGCCGCGACCAGGACCAGCACGACTACGGGTACTTTGCCGCGAGCGCCTTCGACGAGATCGTCATCCGCGAGGACAGGAACCTCCGTGGCCGCCCACCCGGCGAGAGCGCCACGAACGTGGCCGCCGGGGCGAAGGCGGCACGGGCGGACGGCACGGGCCGGGCCACCAAGGTGGAGCGCGTCCTGGTGGAGGAGTCCGCCGTGCACCTCGCACTCCGCCGGGCGTCGCCGGGCGACCTCGTGGTCGTCTGCGCGGACGATGCCGTGAACGTGTACCGGGAGGCGATGGCGCTCGCTGGGCGCGCCCAGGGGGGCACGGCGTTCGCGGACCCGGGCGAGCTCGAGGCGCCGCTGGGATGACGCCGG
>JANNHX010000268.1:0-2532 GCA_031404615.1 Chloroflexota bacterium | reverse complement strand
CGCCCAGCCGTCGCAACTGCGGCCGCTTGGCCTCGGACTCGCGCAAGACTTCCATGATCTTTGCATAGCGCGAATCCGCGGCACGCCTGATCGTTCGGCTGGTCAGGGCCGACTCGCCGTTGATCGCGCCTGAGATCACCGGGTTGCCGCCCGGGTCCCGCCACGTCATCGCCGATGTCTCCCCACGCTCGCTGGACGCCGGCCCATCCTACAGGTCGCCGGTCACGCCTTGATGCGCAGCCGGTCGGGGTCGTGCAGCGGGCGGAGCGAGGCGCGTGCCGGGTAGCGGACGCCCGCCACATCCACCTCGAGCAGGGTCGATGCGACCGCCTCGGCCGGGATGCCCGCCTCGTCCTCGAGCATCGCGAGGCCCACGGCACCGCCGAGCGTGTGGCCGTACGCCCCGGCGCGGTTGTAGCCGAGCCACCGGCCGTCCCGGAGCACGGGTTCGCCGTGGTACAGGAGCGGCTCCGGGTCCTCCACCAGGATCTGCACCAGGCGCCGCGTCGGCGGCCGGCCGGCCGCGGCCTCGCGGGCCCGCAGCAGCGCGTCGCGCCCGATGAACCCTCCAGGCTTGTCCATCGCCACCGCGAACATCAGGCCTGCGTCGAGCGGCGTGTCGCTGTTGTCGATGTCGAGCCCGTAGTCCCGGTACGCCTTCTCGAGCCGCAGGCTGCCCATGGCACCGATGCCGACGTGCCGGAACCCGAAGGGCTCCCCCGCCTCGACCAGCGCGTCGTAGACCGTGAGCGCCTGGTCGGCCGGCGCGTGGAGCTCGTAGCCCAGCTCGCCAACGTACGTCACCCGCATGGCCGTGACCCGCGCGTAGTGGAGATCGATCTCCTTGGCCGTCATGTACGGGAACGCCTCGTTGGACATGTCGGCGCTGGTGAGCGACGCGATCAGCTCCCGCGACCGCGGGCCCTGGACCGTCATCAGCGTCGTGCCGGCCGTGACGTCGGTCACCGTCACGAACTCATCCTCCCTGGTGTGGCGCTCCACCCAGGGCGCCATCCGGCGATGGGTCAGCTCCGCCACCACCAGCAGGTACCGCCGCTCGCCGAGCCGCGTCACCGTGAGGTCCGCGATGATCCCGCCCGTCTCGCTGAGCCACTGCGTGTAGACGACCCGGCCCACCGGCACCGTGATGTCGTTGGCGCAGACGCGGTTGAGGACCGTCTCCGCGTCCCGGCCCTGGACAAGCAGCTTGGCCATGCCGGACATGTCGAGCATGCCCACCGCCTCCCGGACGGCGTGATGCTCCGCCGCCTGGTAGGCGAAGGACGGGTTCCTCCCCCACATCTGCGGCAGCTCGACGCCAGAGTGGTCGCTGTCGAACCAGTCGGCGTACTCGAACCCGGCCGACGGGGCGAACCGGGCGCCGGCCGCGGCCAGCCGGTCGTGGATCGCCGAGCGGCGCACGTATCGACCCGTGCGAGGATGCCAGGTCGGGAACACGGCGTCGCCGAACAGGACGCCAAGCTGTTCCACGGCCCGGTCGCGGCGGAAGCGCCGGCTCGTCTCGAACGGCTGCGTCCGATCGACGGTGATCCCTGTCACATCGACCGGCGGCACGCCGTCTGCGATCCACTGTGCGATCAGGCTGCCGACTCCGCCGCTGAGCAGAACCCCCAGGCTGTTCAGCCCGGCCGCCACGAAGAAGTTGCGGAGCTCGGGTGCCTCCCCGAGCTGCGGCGACACGTCCGGCGTGAAGCTCTCGGGCCCGCAGAAGAGCTGCCGGATGCCGACCTCGCGCAGCGACGGAATGCGCTCCATCGCAATGTCCAGGTACGGCCCGACCCGCGCCCAGTCGGGGGGCAGGCTCGCGAACGCCAGGTCGCGCGGCACCGTGTCGAGCGACCAGGCGGCGGCCTCGGGCTCGAACAGGCCGAGAAGGATCCCGCCACCCTCCTCGCGGTAGTAGGCGTGCTTCTCCTGGTCCTCGATCACCGGCAGGTCGGGATGCGCCCAGCTCACCGTGTCGGTGAGCAGGTAGTAGTGCTCGGCCGCCTGGAGCGGGACGGTGACTCCCGCCATCGCGCCGACCTCGCGGCCCCACATGCCGGCCGCGTTGACGACGAACTCGGCCCGGATGGGTCCCTTGTCCGTCTCCACCCCGGTCACCCGGCCGTTGGCCTGGCTGATCCCGGTGACCGTGACTCCCTCGATGATCCGGGCGCCGTTCTGGCGAGCGCCGCGGGCGTACGCCTGGGTCAGGTCGGCCGGGTTGACGCGTCCCTCGTCCGCGACGTAGAAGCCCGCGAGGAGGTCGTCCGTCCGTGCCGCCGGCCAGAGCCGTGCGAACTCGGCGGGCGAGACCTCCTCCAGGGGAACCCCGAATCCACGGGCGAACGCCGCCTCGCGCCGGAGCCCCTCCAGACGCTGCGGGGTGGCGGCCGGGACGAGGTGGCCAATCGCCCGGAATCCCGTCGCCTGGCCCGTCTCCGCCTCCAGCGACACGCACAGGTCCCGCGTGTAGCGGGCCATCCAGTACAGCGTCTCGGACGTCATGCCGGACGAGGTGATCAGCCC
>JANNHX010000267.1:0-2664 GCA_031404615.1 Chloroflexota bacterium | reverse complement strand
GTCAAGGAGGCGGCCCTCCAGATCGCCTTCGTGAACAAGGAGCTCAGCGCCCCGGCCGACGCGCCGTTCCAGCTCGAGTTCGACAACCAGGACGCCGGCATCCCGCACAACATCGAGATCAAGGATCCCTCGGGCGCCTCGGTGTTCAAGGGCGAGATCTTCAACGGCGTCGCCGTGAAGACCTACGACGTGCCGGCGCTTGCCGCCGGCGCCTACCCCTTCGTCTGCACGGTGCATCCCAACATGATCGGCACGCTCAAGGTCGGGGGCTGAGGACATGACGCAGACCGCCCGCGTCGATGAGGTCTGCTACCGCGACGCCTATGCCCGGTCCGCCGAGGCCCGGGTCCTCGAGGTGGCGGCAGGTGACGGTCCGCCGCTGGTGGTCCTGGACACCACGCTGTTCTACCCGGGAGGCGGCGGCCAGCCATCGGACCGGGGGCTCATCCTGCGTGTCGCCGACGGCCGGTCGTGGACCGTGCGGGCCGCCAAGCGGTTCGGCGGCGAGATCGTCCACGAGCTCGAGGCGCCGGAGGACGGCGAGCTGCCGGCCGCTGGTGACCGCGTGCGGATCGACGTCGAGTGGGCGCGCCGCTACGCGCTGATGCGCACCCACACGGCGCTCCACGCGCTATGCGGCGTGGTCTGGCGCGACTACGGGGCGTTCGTCACGGGCGGCAACATGGAGCCCGGGGCAGGGCGCATGGACTTCGAGTTCGAGACGATGTCCGGGGAGCTCGTCGGCGAGATCGAGGCCAAGGTCAACGACGAGCTCAGGCGCGCCCGTGATGTCCGGGTCAACGTCCTGCCGCGCGAGGAGGCGTTCGCGATCCCGGACCTCATCCGGACCAGGGTCAACCTCCTCCCCGAGGGCATCGAGCAGATCCGGACGATCGAGATCGTGGGCCTGGACCTCCAGGCCGACGGCGGGACCCACGTCGCCAACACGAGCGAGGTGGGCGGCATCCGGGTCACCGGCTACGAGTCCAAGGGCCGCCTCAACAAGCGGATCCGGCTGGAGCTGACGGCGCCCGAGGCCTGACCGCGGATTCGTCTCGCCGCTGAAGCGGGCCGAGCGGGACCTCACGGTCCCCGCGGGTCGTTCCATGTCGTCGGACCCGGCATCATGGAGCCGATGCCCAGCTTCGACGACGCCCTCCGTTCCATCGATGACCGCTTCACGCGCCTTGCGGCCGAGAAGCGGATCCCGGGCATCGCCTGGGGCGTGATTCGCGCCGGCGAGCTGGTCCACACCGGCGGCACGGGGACGGCCCGCGACGGCGAGGACCGCTCGCCCGATGCCGACACCGTGTTCCGTATCGCGTCGATGACCAAGTCGTTCACCGCGGCGGCCCTTCTGCTCCTCCGGGAAGAGGGCCGGGTTCGCCTCGACGATCCCGTGGCGGCCCACGTGCCGGAGCTGGCGGCGTGGACGGCCCCCGAGTCCGACGCCGGTCCGGTGACGGTCCGCCAGCTGCTCACCATGTCCGCGGGGCTCGGGACGGACGATCCGTGGGGCGACCGCCAGCAGGGCCTCGCGCTCGACCGGTTTGCGGCCCTGCTGCGAGCCGGTCCCACCTTCACCTGGCCACCTGGCACCGCGTTCGAGTACTCGAACCTCGGCTATGGGATCCTGGGCCGGGTGATCACGAACGCGGCCGGCGCCGAGTACGGCGAGGTGGTCCGCGACCGGCTGCTGCGGCCGCTGGGAATGGCGTCCACGACCTTCCACGCGGAGGACGTGCCGGAGGCTCGCCTGGCGCATGGCTACGTCCGGCAGGGCGAGGTGCTCATCCGCGAGGGGACCGACGCGTACGGGGTGCTCGCGTCGATGGGCGGCCTGTTCTCGACGGTGCGGGACCTGGCCCGGTGGGCGGGCGGGTTCCTGGACGCGTTCCCGGCCCGCTCCGATCCGGAGGGTCCCCACCCGCTCCGCCGCGCCGCGCGGCGCGAGATGCAGCAGGTCCAGCGGAGCTTCGGCGCGGAGGTGCGGGCCGGGTCGCCGGACCTGCCCCCGTCCGTCGTGGCCGGCGGGTACGGGTTCGGGCTCGTGGTCTACGACGACACTGACCTTGGGACCGTCGTGAGCCACTCCGGTGGCTACCCGGGCTTCGGGTCGAACATGTGCTGGCATCCCGCGACGGGCCTCGGGGTCATCGCCCTCGGCAACCTGCGCTACGCCCCCGTCACCGGCCTGGCCGGGGAGCTGCTGGCCGGGCTCGTCCGCGAGGGCCATGCCGCGCGGCGGGCCGTCCGCCCGGCGCCGGTCGTCGAGCGCTTCCGGGCCGTGGCCGAGGGGCTGATCGCCGCGTGGGACGACGCCGTCGCGGACGGAGCATTCGCCATAAACCTCGACCTCGACGAGCCCAGGGACCTGCGCCGCTCCGCCGTGGCGGCCGTCGCCGACGCGCTCGGGCCGTTCCGTCGCGACGGGGAGCGCGCGATGGTCTCCTGGTCGACGGCGCACTGCCGCTGGTGGCTGCGCGGCGAGCGTGGCTGGGCCCAGGTGGAGATCCTCGTGACGCCGGAGGCGGCGCCCCGGATCCAGACGCTCCGGGTCACGGCGGTGGGGGACCCGTCGGCGGACCTCGTCGAGGCGGCGGAGCGACTCCTCGCGGCCGCCGCGGCACCCGCGGCGGCGTCCGGCCCGGCGCCCGCGTGGCC
>JANNHX010000266.1:0-5716 GCA_031404615.1 Chloroflexota bacterium | reverse complement strand
CGCCAGCAGCTCCAACATCGGCGAGGCCGTCGCCCAGCTGTTCGTCCGGGTCAGGTTCCCGCCCGAGGCCAAGACCCGCGTCGAGGACCTCGTCGACCACCTGCTGGTCGCGGTGAAGCGCGCGATCGTCGCCAACACCTGGATGACGGACGCGACCCGTGAGCAGGCGCTGGCCAAGCTCGCCAGCTTCAACTACAAGATCGGCTACCCGGACGAGTGGCGCGACTACTCCGGCCTCGTGGTCGACCGCGGGAGCTATCTCGCCAACGGCTTCGCGACCTCGGCCTTCGAGATGCGCCGCCAGCTCAACCAGCTGGGCAAGCCCATGGACAAGGGCGAGTGGGCGATGCCGGCCCACGTCGTCAACGCCTACTACCACCCGCTGCGCAACGAGATCGTGTTCCCGGCGGGCATCCTCCAGCCGCCCTTCTTCTACGCCGACGCGGATGACGCCGTGAACTACGGCGGCATCGGGACGGTCATCGGGCACGAGATCACGCACGGCTTCGACGACACGGGATCGCAGTTCGACGCATTGGGTGCGCTGCGCGACTGGTGGACCGACGAGGACCGAACCGAGTTCGAGCGCCGCGCCGCCGTGATCGTGGAGCAGTTCAACGACTTCCGGATCGCGGACGACGTCACCGTCAACGGCAAGCTCACGCTGGGCGAGAACATCGCGGACCTGGGCGGGATCTCGATCTCGCTGGACGCGCTGCACGACGCCATCAGCCCGGACGCGCCGGCCATCGACGGCCTGACGCCGGACCAGCGGTTCTTCCTGGCCTACGCGACGATGTGGCGGATGGGCTACACGGAGGCCGCGGCCCGGATGCTCGCGAACATCGACACGCACTCGCCGTCCCGGTACCGCGTCAACGGGCCGCTGGCGAACACGCCGTCGTTCGCGGCCGCGTTCGGGATCGCGGAGGGCTCGCCGATGGCGCTGCCCGAGGATCAGCGCGCCAGGGTCTGGTAGCCGGGAGCCCTCTAGCCCCCTCTAGCCCTTCGCTCCGCCGGTGAAATTCCATGAGCCCAGGTGCAGGCTGGGCACCAGGAACGACCCCGCGTCCTCGTCCGCGAGGAGGGACTGGTCCGTTCCGATCCCGCGGATCCGGCCGGGCGCCAGGGCCTCGACGTAGGACTGGGTGAACCGCAGGTTGCGCACCGGGCGGACGATCCGCCCATCCTCCACGAGCCATGCGCCGTTCCGGGTGAGCCCCGTGACGACCAGCGTCCGCGGGTCGAGCACCCGGGTGTACCAGAAGTCGCTCACCAGGATCCCCCGCTCCATGCCCCGCACCAGCTCTTCCTCGGAGGCCGTCCCGGGGCTGACCACCAGCGAGGCCGGCACCACGCCCCACGGGTTGGCCCCCAGCACGGCGTTCCCGGTGCTGGTGGTCCCAGCCATCGCCGCGGTCCGGCGGTCGTGGAGGATCGCGCGCGGGACGCCGTCGCGCACCAGGTCGAACGCGCGGCGCGGCGTGCCCTCCGGGTCAAAGGCGAGGCCCGCCATGCGCGGGTGCGCCACGTCCTCGCGGATGGTGAGCAGCGGGTCCAGCTGCGGCTCCCCGAGCCGCACGAAGGAGCGTCCCTCCTCAACGGCGCGGCCGGCGAACCCGTAGATCAGCAGGAACCCGAGCAGGTTCGCGACGCACGACGGCTCGATGACGACCTCGTAGCGGCCGGGCTCGAGGTCCGTGGGGTCCGCGGCCGACCGGGCCTTGCCGGCGGCCCGCTCCCCCGCCGCCCGCGCGTCGATGTCCGCGAACGCCACCGACGAGGATCGCGCCACGCCATCCGAGGAGGGCGTGCGCGCGATGGCGTCCAGCGCGGCGACCGTGGAACGCCCGGAGGCGGCCTGGCCCGCGCTGTTGGCGAAGACGGTGTGCGTGGCCTCGGTGGAGAGCGCTCCCGCGGTCACGAGCCCGCCGGCCGCCGCCACGAACGCGGCGACGCCCCGGGCGCGGTCGTCCGGCGAGGCCTCCGCCGTGGCGTCGTCCCAGTGGTCAACCGCCGGCACGTCCTCGGGCGCGGTGACGCCGGGCCACGCGCGGTCCACGGGGCTCACGGCCGCCGCGTCGAACGCCCCGGCCACGAGGCGCGCCAGGGCGTCCTCGTCCGCGGCGCCGTCCAGGCTGGTGGCCGCGACGTGCCCGTCGAGGGCCACGCGCAGCGCGACGTGGTTGAGATCCTCGGCGACGTTCTGGTGGATGAACGAGTTGGCGAACCGGGTCAGGGCGGAGGTGCCGGATCGCACGACCACCTCGGCCTGGGCGCCAGGGGCACGGTCGCGGACCAGCTCGAGGACCCGAGCTGCGACCCCGGAGGCGATCCCGGGGCCGCCGGCATTCCCGGCGCCTCCGGGGGCGCGCGGCGCGCTCACCCGCGCACCCCCACGCGCATCCCGCGGAACCGCGCCGGCGCGGCCGGGTGGCCCGTGTGCCCGACCTGTCCCGGCTGGCCCTTCCCGCAGTTGGGCGTCCCCCAGATCCGCCACTCGGCACGGTTGCCCAGCATGTCCATCGACCCCCAGAACCGCGGGCTGATCCCGGTGTACGTCGGGTTGCGGAGCAGCCGCCCTCGCTTGCCGCCCTTGATCTCCCAGCCGATCTCGCAGCCGAACTGGAAGTTGAGCCGCTTGTCGTCGATGGACCACGAGCGGTTCGTGTCCATCAGGATGCCGTCCTCGGTCGCCGCGATCATCTCGTCGAGCGTGTGCTCGCCCGGCAGCAGGCCGACGTTCGTCATCCGCACCATCGGGATCCGGTTGAAGCCGTCCGCCCGCACGGCGCCGCCCGCCGGCAGGCCCGCGATCGCCGCGGTGTCGCGCCCGGACAGGACGCCCACCCAGACCCCCTCGCGCACGATGTCGACCGGGTGCGCCGGCGTCCCCTCGTCGTCGTAGCCAAAGCTGCCAAGCGCCCCGGGGAGCGTCGCGTCCGCCGTGATGGTCATCAGCGGCGACCCGAACCGCAGCCGGCCGAGCTCCGCGAGGTCAAGCCACGAGGTCCCGGCGTAGGCCGCCTCCCAGCCCAGGATCCGGTCCAGCTCCACGGCGTGGCCCACGGACTCGTGGATCTGGAGCGCCATCTGCTCGCCGCCGAGGATCAGGTCCGTGGCGTCGAGCGATGGGCACTGGGGCGCCGTGAGCAGGGCCCGTGCCTCGTCCGCGATGCGCGCGGCGTTGGCCGGCAGGTCGATCTCGCGGACCAGCTCCCAGCCGCGGGTGCCGTACTGGCCGCGGATCCCCGGGTAGCTGCGCCGCTGGGTCTCGCCGTCACCCACGACCGTGGCGCTCATCCCGCCGCCGCACTCCCGGATGTGCTGTTCGATGCGGGCGCCCTCGCTGCTCCTGAACCACTTGCGGGTCTCCCAGACCCGCGTCGCGGCCTCGGCGGTGGTGGCGCCGTGGTCCCGCATCTCCCGCGTGACGCCCTCGAGGAGCGCGACCTTCTCGTCGAGCGGCACGCTCCACGGGTCCTCGCGGCACGTGCTGGCCCAGCGGCCGACGACCGGCGGGACCGGGGCGAGCTCGAGATCGGGACCCGCGACCAGAGCCGACGCGCGGGCGATGGCCGCGGCCCGCTCCCCGGCGACGCGCGCGGCGGCAGGGCTCGGGTCGGGGGTGGCGGCAAAGCCCCAGGAGCTGCCGATGAGCGCGCGGACACCGATGCCGGTGCGCTCGTCGCGGTGGATGGCGTCGAGCACCCCGTTCCTCGCGGTGACCACCTCGGCCCGGGAATCCATGGCGCGGGCGTCGGCGTAACGGGCACCGGCGGCGAGGGCCGCTTCGACGGCGGCGGCGGCGAGGTCGTCCATGGGGCCCATCGTAGGCCCGACGGCCGATTGGGCGCGTCGCGCCGCGGTTATCCTCCCGTTAGCGGTGACCGGCCCGAGGGGTCCGGCGCCGCCGAGGGGATCGCCAGCGGCATGGGCACTCCCAGCATGGTCGACCCCGTCCCGGCCGAGGGCGCGCCTGCTCCGAGCCTCGGGGAGCGGCTGCGCGGGATCGTGCCGAGGGTCGCCGCCCTGCCCGCGTACCAGCCGGGCTGGCTGCCGAAGGACGTCATCGCGGGCCTCGTCCTCGCGAGCCTGCTCGTGCCCCAGGGCATGGCATGCGCGGAGCTGGCGGGCCTGCCGGCGATCACGGGCCTCTACACCTCGACCATGTGCCTGCTCGCGTACGCCGTCTTCGGGCCGTCGCGGGTCCTCGTCCTGGGGCCGGACTCCTCGCTTGGGCCGATGATCGCGGCGATGGTCCTGCCGCTCGTCGCGGCCGGCGGCGACCCGGGCGGGGCCGTCGCGTACGCCTCGGTGCTCGCGCTGATGGTCGGCGCGCTGATGCTGGTCGGCGCGCGGGTTGGCCTCGGGTTCATCGCGGACCTGCTGTCCAAGCCCACCCAGGTCGGCTACATGAACGGGCTCGCGCTCACGATCTTCGTCTCGCAGCTGCCGAAGCGGTTCGGGTTCTCCGTCGAGGCGGACATGCTCATCGAGGAGATCGTCCTCGTCATGCAGTCCCTCCTCGACGGCAAGGCCAGCCTGTGGGCCCTGGGCGTGGGGCTGTTCGCGCTCGTGGTCATGCTCGTGCTGGGCCGCTGGCTGCCGAAGGTGTCGGCCGTGCTCGTGGGCGTCCTCGGCGCGATGGCGGTCTCGGCGGTCTTCGGGCTCGGCGAGCACGGGGTCAGGCTGGTGGGCGTGCTGCCGAGCGGCCCGCCGCCGTTCAGCATCCCCCGCGCGGAGCTGATGGACCTGCCGATGCTCGCGGCGGGGGCCATCGGCATCACGGTCGTCTCGCTCGCGGACACCACCCCGACGTCGTCCGCCTTCGCCGCGCGCACCGGACAGGAGGTCCGCGCGAACCAGGAGATGGTCGGCATCGGCGCCGCGAACGTGGCGGCCGGGCTCTTTGGCGGGTTCGCGGTCAGCACCAGCGGCTCGCGGACCGCCGTCGCGGAGCGGGCCGGGGCCAAGTCGCAGGTCACGGGGCTCGTGGGCGCCGCGGTCATCGCCGCGATGCTCGTCGTCGTGCCGGGGCTGATGGCCCTGCTCCCGGCAGCCGGCCCTCGCGGCCGTCGTGATCATCGCGTCGTCGTCGCTCGCTGACATCCCGGCGACCCGGCGCCTGTGGGTCCAGCGGCGGGCGGAGTTCGCCGTCGCGATGGCAGCCTATCTCGGCGTTGCGCTCCTCGGCGTCCTGCCTGGCATCCTGCTCGCGGTCGTGCTCTCGATCCTGGGCGTGTTCCGCCGGGCATGGGACCCGCACCGCACGGTGCTGGGCGACGTGCCCGGCGTCCCCGGCTACCACGACATCGCGATGTACCCCGACGCGGTCCAGGACCCGGGCCTCGTCATCTACCGCTTCGACGCGCCGCTCATCTTCGCCAACGCCACCACGTTCCGCGAGGAGGTCCGGCACCTGGCCCGCCGCGACCCGACGCCGCGCTGGATCCTGGTCGCCGCGGAGCCCATGACCGACGTCGACACGACCGCCGCGGATATGCTCGAGGCGTTGGACAACGAGCTTGAGGCCGCCGGGATCCACCTGGTCTTCGCCGAGATGAAGGACGTGGTCCGGAACAAGATCCGCGACTACGGCGTGGACTGGCTGGCGGAGCGCGACGCGTTCTACCCGACGATCGGGTCCGCGGTGAAGGCGTACCGGCTGATGGCGGGCATCCCCAAGGCCGACAAGGCGCCGGGCCCCGGCCAC